>DATJYH010000171.1:0-9898 GCA_035499675.1 Puia sp. | reverse complement strand
AAAGCACCGATTGCGATCGGCAAAGTGATTGAATGTGTAAACATAGCCGTGGTCAGCGACAGCTCCTTTAACAATGGGAAGAACGGTTTCGAAAAGGAGCAGATTGCCTTTGGCGAGTGTTTTGGTACCTCCGACATGAAGGAAGGCATTGCCGCTTTCCTGGAAAAACGCAAACCCCATTTTACCGGTAAGTAGTTTTCCGATTTTATATAACAGCCATGTATATATGTTATTTCTGCGGCTTGGGTGGTTTAACAACCATAGTATCCGTTTGTAGAAATGGTACGTGGTAGCCGCCTGAATCGAACCTGGTATTGGGAAATTGTTTTACCAGGCGTGGCCATTCATTCCTGCTGACATCTGTCTGGTATAAATACAATTCCTGCAGTTTTTTCAATCCCTTGAGCCAAACCAATCCCCTGGCGGTAACGCGCGTTCCGGCCAGGTTCAGGTATTTGAGTGAGTCCAGGCCGGCCAGGTAACGGAGTCCACTATCCGAAATATGTGTGTGGTCCAGGTACAATTTGCGAAGCTGCCTGCACTGTGCCACGGCGGCGAGTGCAGAGTCATTCACGGGATAGTTGCTTAATTTCAGTCGCAGCAATTGGTCTTTGAGCGGCCGTAACAAACCCAATGTGCGATCGCGGCTCGTGTCTGCCGTCAGGTAGTTGGCTTCCAGGTAGTGGCTGTTTTGTGCCAGTGGCAACAGCAATACCCCATTCTTTCTTAACGTATCAATGGCTTCCTGGCTGGCCAAGGCTACGGGGGCAGCGGGAATATCATCGTCCTCCACCCTCCCCGTTTCGGGGCTTTGCAGCGATAACAATGCGGCCCTGACAGAATCCGGCTGGGGCAGGTCTTTCACTTTCTTAAGGAAATCAGCTCCCTGGTCAATCCACCAGCGCAGAAGGATAATTTCCCTGCCTTCCAGCTGCCGTTTTTCCTTTGGGGCCATATGGTGCTCATCCTCGCGTGGCAACAGTATCCTTTTGATGAGTTCGCTTTCGCCCGATTGTCCCGGCTTGATGACTGCTCCGTCCTTCCCGCCTTTCATGATCATTTCCTGCCCGTCCAGCCGCAATTTTCCTTTTTGTCGCGTGGGGCCGTGGCAGCCCGTGCAGGTCCTGTGAAAAATGGGTTGAATGATATCTGCATACACAAAGGCCTGCTCTACATCCGGGATCGGTTTTATTTGGGCAATCTCCCCGGTTTCGTTTTCAAATCCCGTTTCAAGGGGTTCGGTGAGATAGTCTGTTCCATGTGTCAGCGAGCCACCGAGGTGCCCCGTAATAAAGATCAGCAGCAAGAGCAGTGAGGCAAGTACCCATTGCCATTTTCGGAGCGATGCTTTTCGCCTGAAATAGTAAGTGAGTACCGACACCACCGCCACGCTGATTCCCATCCATTGATGCCATCCCACCAGCGTTGTGTCGTATTCACCACGCTGCGAAAGCACATATCCCGTTATACAGGAGGCAATGGCGCTGATCATACCCAGCAGCAACATGGCATTGATCGGTCGTTGCAGGTTTGCAAACTTGTCCTTTCTCGACTGCCACAAAAAAAGACAGGCCAGTAATAAAATACCAATGGGGAGATGTACCAGGACCGGGTGAAGATGACCAATGAATTCCGGAATGGATGCCAGCACTTGTAGCGATAATTTTACTGAAGATAACGATTACGCAGCAGCTTCATCATGTGCACATTGATTGCCCATTGGTCGGCCAACGGTTCGCGGGTGTATGGGAGCGTGGGCATGTAGTCCGGGGGTCCAAACTCCGTCAGTATGGTCAGTCGTTGCCCCCTTTTCTTTTTTTCTTCGACCACTTTATCCCACCAGGCCACATGCGCTTTGAGCGCTGCGTCCCACTCCGGTGCCCGCGGATCATTCACCTGAGGACCTTCGGGGTGGCCGATGCGCGCGTGGATATGATCCACCCGGGCCAGGGTGAGGTCGAGGGTTTCCTGTTGATCGTCCAGCAGGCTCTCGCTCACATTGCACCAGTGGGAAACGTCGAAGGTTATGCGCAGATCCGGGATGGTTTCGATGTAGTGCCTTGCCACCGGGGCAGCAAACAACATGCGTGAGCGATGGGTTTCATGACAAATGACCAGTCCTGTTTGTTTGGCCAGTTGCAGGGTGTGGTCCACCAGGGCCTTGTTCTGGTCATAGCTGAAATAATCTCTTCCCGAATGACAATTGATGTACAACGGCCGCTGAATGGTTTGTGTGGCTGCCGCGTCGATCATCGTGGTAAACTGTTCGAGGTGTTTGGCGTGATGGCTATCGAACCCCGCACACAAAAAGCCCACATCGAGACCATATTTGGCCAGGGCCGCAAACAGTTCGTCCTGTGCCTTTTTTTCAAGGGGCCACCAGATTTCGATCCCGTTGTACCCTTCCTTTTTTACCCGGGCACAATACTCGTCCATACTGCCGTTGAATCCCCAATTGGTGGCCATGATCCTGAGATCAAAGTTTGTATTCATAGTAAAAACAGGTTTGGAAAGAGATGCCACCGCGTCCAGTGAAGATATCATCATCGCGGCGGATGACGACAGGCCCGCGGCTAAAAAACTCCTGCGTGAAACATTCATGTATGATTGTTATAGTTGTTCTTAACAGCGATTGATGACTTTTTCAGTCTTCATCGGTTCGCTAGGTAATGATTTCGTTGACTACCCGGCCATGTACGTCCGTTAGCCGGAACGGACGCCCCTGGAACTGGTAGGTAAATTTTTCGTGGTCAAAACCAAGTTGGTTCAGGATGGTAGCCTGTACATCAAAGGGCGTCACTTTGCCGTTGATGGCGCTGTACCCGATCTCATCCGTTTCGCCATAGGTAGCACCCTTCTTGATTCCACCACCTGCCATCCAGATCGTAAATGCCTCCACATGGTGGTCGCGTCCTTTAAAAATATTTTGTTTGCCTTCCCGGTTTTCCTGCATCGGCGTTCTCCCAAATTCACCGCCCCACACGACCAGGGTTTCGTCCAACAGTCCTCTTTGTTTCAGATCCAGGATCAATGCGGTCATGGGCTTATCCACCTGGCGGCATTTGTTGATAAATCCGATATCGATGGCCAGGTTGGCATCTGTGCCATGACTGTCCCATCCCCAGTCGAACAACTGCACAAACCTCACGCCTTTTTCAACCAGTTTGCGGGCCAGCAGGATATTGTTGGCCAGGCTGGCCTTATTGGGTTCTGTGCCATACATTTCGTGTATATATGCAGGTTCGTCGTTGATGTTCATCACCTCCGGAACGGAGATCTGCATACGATACGCCATCTCGTACTGGGAGATGCGGGAGAGTATTTCCGGGTCTTTAAATTCCTGGTATTCCTGCTGGTTCACCTGGTTGATGGCGTCGATGCTGGCTTTGCGCAGGTCGCGGTCCATCCCTTCGGGGTCCTTGAGAAAAAGTACGGGGTCGCCTTCCGAGCGGCACTGCACGCCCTGGTAAACGCTGGGCAAAAAGCCGCTGCCCCATACGCTTTTGCCGGCATCGGGAAATTTGCCACCGCTGGTCAGCACCACAAAGCCGGGGAGGTTTTGATTTTCCGTGCCCAGCCCGTAGGTCACCCACGCCCCCATACTGGGCCTTCCCAGGCGGGGCGATCCGGTTTGCACCAGCAACTGCGCCGGAGCATGGTTGAACTGGTCCGTGGTAACCGCTTTCAAAAAACTTACTTCATCCACGATGGTTGAAAAATGCGGCAGGTGGTCTGACACCCAGGCCCCGCTCTGACCTCTTTGTTTGAAGCTGGCCTGCGGACCCAGCATTTTTGGTACGCCGCGGATAAAGGCAAAACGTTTCCCCTCCAGCAATGAAGGCGGACAATCCTGTCCATCCAATTTCATGAGAGCGGGTTTGTAATCAAACAACTCCAGTTGCGAGGGCGCTCCGGCCATGTGCAGGTAAATCACGGATTTGGCCTTGCCCGGGAACATGGGCAGTTTGGGCGCCAGCGGGTGAGCCGGATCAAAAAGCATATTGGCGGCATCGTTCGTACCGCCCATTCCGCAGCCACCGATAAACGAGCCCAATGCCAGTGCTCCCAATCCCATGGCGCTCTCCCGCAGAAAATGACGCCTCGTAACAAACTGAAGCGCCCGCTCCCGGGCTTCTTTTACCAGTTGCTGGTTGTGTATGTCTTTGCTTTTCATTTTTTTTCGATGACAGATGGCCGTCCTTACGTGTAACCAACTTACCAATACGCAACTTTCCTTGTCCCGCATCCCGCATCGCCTGCCGAATCTGCCTCAGGCGGAGTAGGCGGGACTTCCTAGTTCTTCGTAATCAATTCATCCAGGTTCAGCAGGGCGTTTGCTACCACCACCAGGGCAGCTGTTTCCGGGTTGTTGTGCTGGTCCATCACGCCGATCATGTCGCAGGTCTTGTCTTTATCATCTTTTAGTTTATCGTACGATTGATAGTATAATTTCTCCAGCACTGCCAGCTTGCCTGCAGTTATCGGTTTGTACAGGGCCATTTCATATCCCCTGCTGATCTGCTGCCTGATATTCGCTCCTCCTTTTTCCTGCATCCGGAAGGCAAAGTGACGGGCTGCTTCCAGATAGGTTTCATCATTCAATGTCACCAGCGCCTGTAGCGGCGTATTGGTGCGAATGCGACGCGCCATACATACTTCCCGTGGTGCTCCATCAAATGTGATCATGGCCGGGTAGGGCGCCGTGCGTTTCCAATAGGTATACAGCGACCGCCTGTACTGGTCTTCGCCCTCGCTGGCCACCCAATCCTGGCCATTCCAGGGAGATAGCCAGATGCCTTTGGGTTGATAGGGCATTACGCTCGGCCCATACATTTTTGGGCTAAGCAGGCCGCTAATGGCCAGGGCCTGGTCGCGAACCTCTTCTGCGGTTAGTCGTACCCGTGATCCTCTTGAATAATAAACATTGGGAGGGTCCTTTTCCTGCTTCCCGGGGTCCAGTTTCGAATCCTGCCGGTATGTAGCAGACATGACCATTTCTTTCAACAGCTTCTTAACGCTCCATCCGTCATCATTCATAAACTTCCAGGCCAGGAAATCAAGCAGCTCCCGGTTCGTAGGCGACGCTCCCTGTGTTCCCATATCCTCGAGTGTTTCCACGAGACCGCTGCCAAAAACCTGTTCCCACAAACGGTTGACCATGGTCCGGGCAGTAAGCGGGTTTTGTTTGCCGGTCATCCACATGGCCAGGCCCAGCCTGTTGTGGGGAGCGGTTGGAGGAAGCGGTTGAAATGCGTGCGGAACGTCCGGTTCCACTTCCCGCCCCTTCACCAGCCAGTTCCCGCGTTCAAACACATGCGTAGACCGATGCATGTATGCCGGATTGTCCATCATGATGGGTGTAGTGGGAACGGAAGCCGTTAGTATTTTCCAGTATAATTTTTCATAAGCATCATATCCTTTTTTGCCCCTGCCCGGAAATGTCCTGGTGAAATGGAACCAGTCGAACTGCATGCCGCTCTCATCGGGTTTTTTGAGCAGGGGACTTTCATAGGTAAGGTAAATATCGTGTATACCTGACTGTAAGGGAAAGTCCACCCGGGCGATTCGCCAGTCCTCCGATTTTTTTTCTTTTACCGAAGCGATGACCGGTCCATCAGGCCGGTCGAGATGAATGGTCCACGTTCCGGCTTTCATCCAGCTGATGTAACGATAAATAAGTTGGTTAGCATCCTGCAGGTTCACGCTTTTCAACCTGGCCACCGCATGATTCCGGAAGATCAGCCACTTGGTATCAGCGAGTTCGCTGTTGACGAACTGATCCGCCGTCAATGAATTGATGGATGGCTGCCAGGTCCGCAAAAACAGGCGGGTAGTTGCCGAGTCCATGGGGGAAGACTGACGCTTTACCCAGGAAGTGACGCTGTCCAGCTCCCGGGTCAGGGTATCGTTGAAGCTCCTCAGCAAGGGATAATCCGCATAGCTGTCTTCATCGCGGGTATCGTTGAAAAAAGCCATGAAACGATAGTATTCATCATGCGTAAACGGATCGTAGGGATGACTGTGGCATTGCACACAGGCAAAGGTGGTTCCCATCAGCGCTTCCCAGGTGGTGTTCACACGGTCCAGTATAGCCGCAGTCCGGAACTCCTCGTTGTCTGTGCCCCCTTCGTCATTGGTCATGGTATTGCGGTGGAAAGCGGTGGCGATGTATTGATTGTCGGTTGGGTTCGGGAGGAGGTCCCCGGCGATCTGCTCCGTCAGGAAACGGTCGTAGGGTTTGTCATCGTTGAATGCATGTATGAGCCAATCGCGATAGCGCCATATGCTGCGGTTGTCGTCCCGTTCATATCCCTTGGTATCGGCATATCTGGCCAGGTCCAGCCACATGGCTGCCCATCGTTCTCCAAAATGAGGAGAAGCCAGCAATGCATCCACCAGGTTTTCATAAGCTTTTTCCGAATGGTCCTGCAGGAAAACCGTTGCCAGCGAATCAGGCGCGGGTATGCCTGTCAGGTCCAGGCTTACCCTTCGTAACAACATGGGTTTGTCTGCTTCAGGAGAGGGATCCAGCTTTTCCTCTTTCAGTTTACTATAAATAAAATAGTCGATATCGTTCCTGATCCAGGCAGGCTTTTCCGAGGGAAGCAGTCCAAATAATGCCCCCCTGGGCTGTGGAATATCTACAGGTTTGACGGGCACATAGGCCCAGTGGTCACCCCAGGGAGCTCCTTCTTTGATCCAGCGTCTTAATATATTGATCTCGTCGGCGGTCAGCGGCTCATGTTTATATGGCATGCGCTCTTCGGGATCTTTGTTGGTAATTCGCCGGATGAGTTCGCTGTGATCGGGATCCCCCGGCAGGATGGCTGGCTTTCCGGATTCGGTTTTGGCCAGCGCCTCTGAACGGAAAAGCACACTGAAGCCTCCTTTGCGGCGAACGCCGCCGTGACAGGTAATGCATTTTTTGTTGAAGATGGGCTTGACCTGGGAGCTGAAATCCACCGGCCGGGTTCCCAGGCTGAGCAGAAGGGCCGCCGGCACCACCACCAGGAGCAACATCACCATCCACATTTTTCCCAACCTGAATGACTTCATGGAACAAGCAATTGGCAACCCCTGAAGTTACAATTTTTCCATGAACCTGGCTGCGGGAAACCGGGGTATTTACAACGGATGCAAAACTTACTTAAGCATAGAGCGATAAAGAAATCATGTGCAGATTTATCTGGGCAATTCCGACCTGGCTGATCATCCATTAGCCCAGTTCTTTGCCTCCTGCTCCCGGTGATCCAAAGCGATCTTTACCCGGAATTTATTTTTCAGGTGCCTGGCCAGTGCGTCCGCGGCATACACACTTCTGTGCTGACCACCTGTACAGCCAAAACTCACCACCAGGTTTTCAAACCCGCGGCGGATATAGTCTTCCACCGATATATCCACCATGTCATATACGCTGTTCATGAACTCGGGCATTTTCGTCTCCTGCTCCAGATAGTCCTTTACCGCTTTGTCTCTTCCCGTCTGGGTTTTGAAGGTTTCTATACGACCGGGGTTAAGAATGCCGCGGCAGTCAAAGACAAATCCACCGCCATTGCCACTGGCATCGCCGGGGATCCCGTTTTTATAGGAGAAGCTGTTGATGCGCACCGTCAGCGGTGTATTTTCATCGGCATGCAATGGTTCAAACCTGGAAATGATCTCATCCTTCGTAATGAGCTGCAACAACCGCTCAAACTCGGTAAGTACGATGCCCACCTGTTTGTTGGCCAGGAACCATTTTAAATTTTTGAGCGCGAGGGGTATGCTGATGAGAAAATGCGCCTTACGCTCAAACAGTCCGCGGAATCCGTAGGCTCCCAGCACCTGCAAAAGGCGGATCAGCACATAGCCATTGTACTGGCTGACAAACCGGATCCTGTCGACAGGCTTCCTCAACACCTCCTCCACACAATCCATATAATATTCAAGCAAACTGTTTTTCCACTCACCCGGCAGCTCGGCCTTTGCCTGCCATAGCATGGATGCCACATCGTATTGAAGCGCGCCACGCATACCACCCTGGTAGTCGATAAAATGCACCTCGTCTTCCTGGATCATGATGTTCCTGCTCTGGAAATCGCGGAACATAAAATATTTGTGGTCCACATAGCTGAGATAAGTGCTCAGTGCGTCAAAGTCTTCAATCAGTTTTTCTTTGTCGTAAGGGATCTGCAGGGTATCCAGGAAATAATATTTGAAATAAAGCAGATCACTCAGAATGGCCTGCTTGCCAAACTCCCTGGAGGTGAGACAGTGTCCATAGTCCAGTCCCTCATGACCGGCTATCTGTAAACTGGCCAGGGCTTTCAGGCTTTTTTGAAAAAGCCCATATACATACTCGTTGTAACCATATTGTTCCAGCTTGTTGAGCAGGGAAGTATCGCCAAAGTCCTCCTGGATGTACAAAGCGTGGTCGCTGCTCACCGCCAGGATGGAAGGAACGGGACTGCCGGCCCTTTTAAAATGCCGGCTGAAATAAATAAAGGCAAGATTTTCCTGTATGTTGTTGCCATGTGTTACTATAAAAGATTGTGAGGAGGTCTTTAGACGAAAATAGATCCTGTTGCTTCCCGATTGGGGGATTTTGTCGATGCTAGTGACAGGTTCCCGGCTGAAAGATGCAAACAATGCTATTATTTCCTCTGAAAAACTTGCCATAATAATTTATGGGATAAATGCGTACTGCGGGCAATACTATTTACAAGATTCGTTCCAGTTGCGTTAAAACCCTTCCTCGTTTTTTAACAAAACACTGCCGTCCGGAACTGTCCACTGTCAACTGCTTCCAGATCGAAAACGATCCAGCCCTGTCCGTATTGTGTGGGAAATCAGGAAGTGATCATTCTTCCAATGTCAATACCGGTTGAACAACGGGTTCCTTGCCGGCAAACTGTTCCCGGATCAGCTCCGCTACCAGTGCCGTCCAACCTGTTTGATGACTGGCGCCCAGGCCCTCGCCGGTATCTCCCTGAAAATATTCATAGAACAGCATCAGGTGTTCGTTACCGGGTCTTTTGTAAAACCAGTTGTGTTTGCCGTATTCCATCCGGTTCCCGGATTGATCAGTCTGGAACAGGCTGATCACACGGCGGGTGAGTTCGTCCGCCACCTGTTCCAGATTCATCATGATCCCGGATCCCGTGGGGCATTCCACTTTCAGGCTGTCGCCATAAAAGGTTCCGTATTTCCGGATGGATTGTATGAGGAGGTAATTGATGGGCATCCACACAGGTCCGCGCCAATTGGAATTGCCCCCAAACAGGTTTGAGGTGGAATCGCCGGGATCGTATTGAATGGTATAGTTGATGGAATCGATCGTTACGGAATAGGGATGCTCTTCATGGTATTTGGACAGGGCACGAATACCGCCAGGCGACAGGAACTGGTCTTCGTCCAGCAATCGTTCCAGCAGGTAGACCAGCCGTTCACGCGGTACCAGCGAAAGGAGTATGGTTTCCCCATCCATTTTTTCTTCGTTGGGCCAGAAACGGTTGTTCTTCAGCCGGTAGTTCTCAAACCACAGGATCCGTTTTTTGAAATCAGGGAGTTTGTCGAGTTTTCTTTTTTCAATAATGGACACTGCGAATAAAGTGGTAATACCAACGATAGAGTGTATGCGCAGTTGCAGCGGCGCCGAGCCGGCGATGGACAGGGTATCATAGAAAAACCTGTCTTCGGCGTTCCACATTCCATGTTCATTCAACGCCTCCGCAATCAGGACAAACTGTTCAAAGAATTTCGTGGCCGTATCCTCAAAGGATTCATCCTTCATGGCAATTTCCAATGCCATGTCCATCATGTTGAGGGCGTACATTCCCATCCAGCTTGTACCATCCGCCTGTTCCAGCTGCATTTGTCCCGGCAACTGGATGCTCCGGTTAAATACCCCGATATTGTC
>DATJYH010000170.1:0-5275 GCA_035499675.1 Puia sp. | reverse complement strand
AACAGGGTATTGCCAAAAGAGCTTTTGACCGGGAAATTGGTCACGGTGTTGGCTATGCGCACTCTTTTTTCGGCGGAAGGAAACCCCTCGAATTCGGGTTTCAGGTTTTCGGGCGCAATATAATATTGCCGGCGGATGGGTATCAGACCCGCCAGCAGCAGCGGTTGCCCCTCCCGGCCCCGGATGGTTTTTTTGATGTATTCATATTGCCCGTTGCTGAGATGTACAAAATAATTTCCGTCCGGGCGTTTGAGCATACTGTCCGGGAGCACGGAGCGCTGGTCGCTCCAAAACTTCAGCAGCGGCAACCCCGCTGTGTCGGTCTCATAGAGCATGATCCCGTACTTTTTATCCAGCAGTTCCTCAAGGTCGGTCTTACTGTATTCCTCGTTCAGCAGGCGATCGGGGAAACTGTTGTCCCTGGAAAGTTTGAGGAAGTCTGCCTCCCTCGACTGCAGGAAGGATTCGATGGAATTTCTTAACAGCTTGGTAGAAGCGCTGCTGCGCAGGAAAAAATTGACGATGTAGGCCGAGGCAAACAAGATGATGGCCGCCAGTATCAGGTAGATATTTCTACGGAAAAAACTTTGCAGAAATGATTTCAATCGGGCAATTTTTTCTTTTTAATAGAATTCCATATGGCATCCATTTCCTCCAGGCTCATTTCGGTCAGCTGCCTTCCGCTGGCCGCGGCCGCCTGCTCCATGCGGGTGAACCGGTCAATAAATTTTCTGTTAGTTTTTTCAAGGGAATTCTCTGCATCAATCTGCAAAAATCGTGCGTAATTGACCAGAGAAAAGACCAGGTCGCCAAATTCCTCTTCCACCCGGGCCGGGTCCGACAGGGCTTCTGCCTCCCTGAGTTCCAGTATTTCTTCCTCCACCTTCTTCCATACCTCTTCGCGGTTGTGCCATTCAAAGCCTACCTGCCTGGCTTTTTCCTGTAGCCGCATGGCCTTTACCGTGGCCGGCAGGGAGACCGGAACCCCACCCAGCACCGAGGATTTTCCTTCCTTTAATTTTAGCTTTTCCCAGTTCTTTTTTACATCCTCCTCGTTCCGCACCTGCGCGGGCATTTTTTCCGGCGCATAAATATGCGGGTGGCGGGCGATCAGTTTATCGCAGATGCCGTTGATGACCTCATCCAGGGTAAATTGGTTTTGTTCCCTGCCGATGCGCGCGTAGAAAACGATGTGGAGCAGCAGATCGCCCAGTTCTTCGCGGATGCCCTTCCAGTCTTCTTCCGTAATGGCATCTGCCAGTTCATACAGTTCCTCGATGGTGAGTGCGCGCAATGTCTGGATGGTTTGTTTCCGGTCCCAGGGACACTGCTCGCGGAGTTCGTCCATGATGGTGACCAGCCTGTCAAACGCCTCCGATGTCTTTTCCTTTTGCATATGATTTAGATCTCAAGCGCTGAAAAAAGTACAAAAAAAGAAAACAGTCCCATGATCATGATGAATGAAAACAGGCCCAATAGCATGTATTTAAGAATCGTTTTCCCCCTCCCCTGGAGATAGAAATTTCGCATCGCCTTATAAAAGTAATAGAGGGAGAAAATATAAATGGCGGCGTTGACAAAGTTCAGCCAACCCCATCCGCTTGCATCCCTGATGCCATTCACCGCAAAGATGACGAGCAGGGCAATAAACGTATAGATGTAGAGATGAATGGAAAAAACGCCATGGTCTGCGTAGTAGAAATTCCGCCGCCGTATATACAGCAGTTTCAGCAACAGCGCAAAAATGGGAAGCGAAATGAACAGCAGTTTGGGAAAGCTGTGCACCAGGGCAGTCATCCATTCCCTGAAAAAGCCGGCTTTATCCTCCTTGTACTTATGCGAGAGGTAGATGACCTTATGCACGACCATTGTCTTCATCCAGCCATCTCTCTTATCCGGGCTGAGTTTTTTTTGCGCTGAGTCATACTCCCCGATGGATTCATAGTCGTATCCTTTTTGCGGATTAAAGGCCATGCTGAGTCCCGAGGTATCTTTTTTACCGGCACTATCGGTTTTGGGTTTTAGCGGGATGTTTTTAAGACGGGAGAATGCCTCCCTGATCGCCGCAGAATCCTGTTGGTTGTCGGCCTGCTTCAGCGCCTTCTGCATCGCGGATTCCAGGTTGATGACTGAATCCCTGGTTCCTTTTTCCTTTTCAGTGAACCGGAAACTCTTAGTGGGATTATAAATGGAAAAAAAAATGATGAAAAAGAAGGCCGAGGTGAAAACATACATTCTCACCGGGTTCAGGTAGCTGAATCTTCTCCCCGTGATAAATTCCCTTGATAAGAAACCGGGTTTGACGACCAGGTCTTTCAGCGTGGTAAAGAATTTGCCGTCGAAATGGGTGATGTCGTAAAAAAAGTGCGTGACCAGGTGCCAGGCTGATTGTTTTGGCTCAATGTTCTCCTGTCCGCATACATGGCAATAACGCCCGTACAGTGAGGCATTACAATTGAGACAAATCTTTTCTTTTCGTTCCTTGGAATGCGACAAAACTGAAATTTTAACTAAAAATAAGCATCCCCGGCTCAATTACCATGCCCGGGTAAAAAATGAGCAGGCCGCGATCGTATGATGGTGCCGTGCAGTTTCGGAAATTGCTTTTTTGTATATGAAACCTTGCATTTTTCCGTTTTAGTTCCGGACTCTAATTTTACAGGACAATTTACCTCGTCAATGAAACTACTGACCGGCCTGATACTCATCTTTGCATGCTGCGGCAACTGCCGGGCACAATACTATTATAAGGATATCATCGGCACGCAGCAGGCCATGGATAAATGGAAATCCTACCGGGCGGCAAAAGTAAGTTCTGTCAAAGTGCTCAGCTATGAATCAGATGGCCATCCAACCGATGGTTTTGATGGCAAACAAATGGTGAACATTGATTCTTTGCAGATCATTACCTATACCAGTACCAATATGAGCCAGCCAACAGAACTGATTTCCTGGTATGACGCGCATGGATATTTGAAGAAAACGCTTGATACCAGCGATACCTACCAGAGTACGACGGTATACGAATATGATCCGGCAGGACACGTATCCGTGATCAGTAACAGTTCGCTTGAAACAGACAACCAATTGAAGACTACGGAAAAACATGTATGGCAATACAACAAGGATGGCATCCCGACGGGTATGTTGAAGATCAAATCCGGCACGGATACTACCTTTGTCCATTTTGTGATTGATTCAAGCGGAAATGTGGCAGAGGAGAGATCCGAACGCAATCGCATGACCCTGCCCACGGTATATTATTATTATAGTGGTCACGCATTGACAGACATTGTGCGTTACAATGAAAAGGCCGACCGGCTCCTGCCTGATTATATATTTGAATATGATGCCGGCGGAAGGCCGGTATCCATGTTGTTTGTATCCCCCGGGACCAATGATTACCAGAAATGGCTGTATCAATACAATGAAAAAGGGCTCCGTGTAAAGGAAGCCTGTTTCAATAAACGCCAGGAATTGCTGGGAAGAATTGAGTACCAGTATAGTTATCTTTAGATCATCGCCTCCCGCTGCCAGGTTTGTTTCTCAAGTCCCCAGGTCCCGGCATTCTTCTGCGGGCAGAATGTGCTAGTACTATTACCTGTTTTATCAACATTTAATCAACATTGCCGGCTTTGGCAAAAATTTTGGAACTATTCTAGTCCCGTGTGCTGTCCCCCAGGGGCATACGTTTGTCCGCCACCCAACGAAAAGGGAATCAAAATATTGTTTGCCAATTTATCTTATTGTTTAACCCGAATTAACTGCTCTTTTTGGCAAGAAATTTGTTACCATATCCAGATTTCGCTAGGATCCCAACTTTGAAAAACCAAAATCCAAGTCTATGAAAGGCTACTTTTACCCTTTATGGAAACGTGTGTCCGTATCGCCTCCCATTCGTTTACTGCCTTGTTTACTTGTTTGCTTATCACTCCTTTTATTTTTGCAACCCGTTGATGCCAATACGGTTGTTATTGGTACGGGAACCGGCACCCTGAATGTAAGTTCCATGACCGGATTAAATCCCGGCGATACCATATCTATCAACCCGGGCACCTATTCCTGGTGCCAGTTCCAGAATTTGAATGGTGTCACCATCATCAACAACGGCGGGCTGGTGACCTTTACCAACGATCTTACTTTTTCCAACAATACCAATGTTAATTTTACGGGAAGCGGGTCTCCGTCTTTAAAGTATGGATTCTATGCTTCCAACACTACTTCTGATGTGATCCTCACCTTCGGAAGTTTTACCGGTTGTACCTGGTCCAATATGGAGTTTGTCAATTGTACCGGTAGTAACGGCGTGATCAATGCGCAAAACAACATGATACAATATGATGGCGTAAATAACAATACCAAGGAATACTATCTCTGTAAATTCACGAACATGCATCTCTCCGGCTGTGGAGGGCTGATCGGTAACTTCAAAGGACCATTTTACAACGTAATTGACAGCACTGAATTCAGCTATGTCGTTGTTGATAATGCTACCGGGCCCACACAGATCAATTATTATGGTATGTATCGCGCAGACATACACCATTGGAAACTGAATGGGATCACCAGTTGGCAGAACCAGGATGTGGGATCATTCATGATCAACGGAACCGTGAAGTTGCATGATAATATACGTTCAGGTGTGCAGTGGGGCTGGATGATCAGGCTAAACATGCAGGCTTTGAACGGAAATGGCGACAGCTATATTTACAATAATATTTGTACCGGCGGTATATCGTATGGATTTATTGATTACCGGTTGGCGGCTTCCACTACAGGCACCCCTTTTACGGGAGGTGGCAACATATATGTTTATAACAATACTGTGGGTAACTGTCAGAATCAAAACGGTTATGCCACGAGTGTGTTTCTGGACTATGGCCATCCCGGATTTATCGCTGATGTGAGAAATAATTTAAGGTTTCATTCGACAAATTATGGTGGGATCGCAGACAGCGTGAGCGTCATCAATTTTGGACCCACCGGGAACACTATTTACAGCAGCAACAATATGTATTATGCCAACCCAATTACATCGGGTGTGTTGGTGGATACGGTAAATTTTTATGAGCAGGCAGGTAGTCCCACCATTGATGCGGGGATGACCATACCCTGGGTAAAGGATGATTTTGGGGGGATCAGCAGGCCACAGGGCGCTGCCTATGATGTTGGTGCCCGTGAATACAACCAGAACTCGCCGCCGCCTGTGAACAAAGCACCGGTGGCCATCACCGGCCCTTCGCAGACCATTACCCTGCCTACCAATACAGTAACG
>DATJYH010000169.1:0-9466 GCA_035499675.1 Puia sp. | reverse complement strand
ACGATGGGCTAAACACGCTCATCATTTTTTCTGAAGCCGGCACGTGGACCTGGCTCGGACGGGGTTGTGAGCAATCTTTTGAGCGCGGCAAAAATGGTCCGGATATCCCGGCTGTTTTTGTGGCATGCTTTTCCAACTGCTCCGGCTTCAGCAATATGTCTTTATGGGTAAGCAGCATTGCACGAAGTTTTGTAAATACGCGGATGATGCGTATACGCACTTTGACAGCCAGTTCGCTGTTTAAAACACCCGGTAACATGGCCACTCCCCGCCCGGTAAAAGCATAAGACAGTTTTCTTGAACCGCCCCGTCAATCACCCCGTTAAAATATTCAGAAGAAGTGCTATGCAAGAAGCTGAAATAACCCTATTGTAAAAAAATAGAAGCGTATGGCAACGAAACAGCACTGATCCTGGTCACCTTGAAATAGCAAAGATTCCACTAACTTCGGCCCCGCTCCGCTGACCGTCCCAATGATCAACTTATGAAACTTATCATTATTCCGATTGTTCCCATCCTGCTCGTAACCTGCTATTCGTCGATGGCACAAGAGGCCTGGAGTTTGAAAAAGGACAAAGACGGAATCAAAGTATTCAGTCGCTCCAGCGACAGTTCCAAATTTGATGAAGTACGCGCCGAATTCGACATGCAGGCGTCCCTGTCCGACATGGTTGCGGTCATGATGGATGTGGATCATCATGTGGACTGGGTATATGGAACGAAATCTTCTTCGCTGTTAAAAAAAGTCAATGACAGTGATTTGTATTTCTATACCGAAATGGAAATTCCCTGGCCACTCAGCAACCGCGACCTGGCCGTACACTTGTCGTTCAGCCAGCAGCCCCAAAGCAAGGTGGTGACCATCGTGGCCGTGAGTGTTCCGCATTATATACCTGAAAAAAAATCGATCGTGAGGGTTCCGTTTTCCAGCGCGGTATGGACAATAACGCCCATTGGGCACGACAGTATCCATGTTGCGTATCATGTTCAGGTAGATCCCGGTGGAGCCATACCTGCCTGGCTGTTTAATATGTTTGTAAGCAAATCCCCCTACGAATCTTTCGAAGGCCTCCGCAGCAGGGCCAGGGAAGAAAGATACCGGCTGGCGAACGTTTCCTTTATCAGCAACCGATAGTTCTGTATATTGTCGGGAGAAGGGTTCCGGCAATGATCGCCGGTATCATTTTGCAAATCGCCATGCATGCAAATCAGTGACATCAGCATCAGGACGACCCTACAGCCCGGTGATACCGGGTATATTATTCATCGCCATGGAAAACTATATCACCAGGAATATGGTTACGGGAGGGAATTTGAAGCTTATGTGGCAGAAGGGCTCGCGGAATTCCTGAAAGGGTATAAACCGTCTGTTGAACGGGTATGGATATGCGAAGATAGGGACACAATAGTAGGTTTCCTGATGCTTTTGCAAAGGGATGAAACAACCGCCCAGCTGCGCTATTTTTACCTGGAACCTGCCTACCGGGGCATGGGGCTGGGCAACAAACTGATGAGGCTGTTTATGGATTTCCTGGTCCAACGGGGATACCAGCACGCTTATTTATGGACTACCCATGAACAGGAGGCGGCTGCGGCGCTTTACCGGAAACATGGATTTGTCCTGACGGAAGAAAAAACTTCCACGGCCTTTGGGAAAGCCCTTACCGAAATGCGGTATGATTTAATCGTTGTCCGGGGTCATTGAATATCCGGCGTTCCGTCACTTCCAGATGCTTCTGTACCGGGTGTATTCCATTTTATCGAGTGAAACCGGGGTGGCCGATTTAAAATGCATCTGATTATACGGCATACCCGGAAAGCACAGTTCCGTCATTACCGTCAACCCATCGTCGGCAAACAGTTCTATTGAGCTGTTGTCTATGATAAGCGTAATGCCACATGCTTGTGTGGCAGCAAGACGCGGTGCCACATGCCTGCCGGAAAATTGGTTATTAAAATCAGTCCTGCCGGACCTGCTGCGATCAATGAAGAACTGGTTTAATTGCCCATCGTAACCAAGCGACAATTCCTCTCCGGCGGTATTAGAGAGCGTCAGCACAAAGTCCGATAGTTTGCCAAATTGCAGGTCGATGCGACAGGGTGTGTTGATCTGCTGTATTTTTTCCGACAACGCAGCGTGTTTGTCCGCGAGGCCGGCATCCGGGAAGGCCGGCATTGATCCGATCTTTTTCAGTTCTGCAACCGGCGTGGAAGCCAGGAACAATTCCGGTCCTGCGTGTTTCAGCCGGAGCTCCCTTGGAATGGTCATGGCGTTTCTCCATCTCCCCGAGGGAACCTGGTTGGCATAGATCCAGTTACTCATCCAACCGAGGAAAATTTTCCGGCTGCCTGTATTTGACCAGGTGATCCCGGCATAATCATCCGGTCCATAGTCAATCCATTTGGTTGTGTTGTTGTAGGCTTTGAATGTTTTACCATCAAACCAGCCCAGGAAATATTGCGTTCCCGACCCCCCGTTCGGCGCACCGGGATTTACACTGACAATTAATACCCAAACCGTATTGCCCCCGTCAGATAACGGAAACAGATCGGGGCATTCCCATACACCGTTGTGTGCACCCATGTCACTCCCGAATTCACTTTCTTTTTTCCAGTTCTTCAGGTTCGGTGAAGAATAAAAGCTGATCCTGTCCTTTGTGGCAAGGGTCATCACCCATTTTTTTGCAGGTTCATACCACATCACCTTGGGGTCCCGGAAATCTGTAATTCCCGGATTTTTCAGCACGGGGTTTTTGGCATATTTGGTCCAGGTTTTTCCGTTGTCGATGCTGTAGGCGATGCTTTGCCGCTGGAAATCACTTCTGCCGGCTTTTTCACGCTTTGGGTCATGTTGGGTGAAGATGGCCACCATCGGTGGCTGTCCATTTATGCCAAAACCGGATGTATTGTTTTTATCAACCACGGCGCTGCCGGAAAAAATATACCCAAGGCTATCGGGATAAAGTGCCACGGGCCCCTGTGTCCAATGAACCAGGTCGGTACTGGTAGCATGTCCCCAATGCATCGGACCCCACACCGTGCTGTCAGGATAATATTGAAAAAACAGGTGATAGACCCCGTTATAGTACAACATGCCATTGGGGTCATTGGTCCATTTTTCCCTTGGTGAAAAATGGATCTGCGGCCGGTATTTTTCATGATAGAATGCCTGGGCAAAGGACCCGGTGCTGTCTGTAACAAAAACAACGGCGATCATGATAACAATGGATACCCGGAATCGCATGGTTCGTCATTTTGCGGGAGTGAGAATGATATTCCGGAAGTCAATCGGCCCATGATCCCCCTGCAGCAGGAAGGGGCCCGGTTCAGCTTCCCGGCTGTCGATCGCACCACCGGTAATGCCCGGTATCTCCCGGTTGCAGATGATGGTCTTCCCATTGGCTACCACGGTTACCATTCGGCCAACCAGGGTAATGTCATAGCTCTGCCATTCGCCGGGGTCTTTCGCCATCATATCAGTGGGCGCTATAAAGCCGTACACTGCGCCCAGTTGGTCATTCAGTGGCTCCCTGCCCTTGCTGTCCTCGATCTGTACTTCGTACCTTCCACGCAGGTATACCCCACTGTTGCTTCCCTGCGGATAACGGAACTCGATGTGTAATTTAAAATCGGTAAACTTTCCGTCGGTCACAATATTGGAGCCGGAACGAGGGCTCCTCAGCATGCCCGATTCAGCGATCCATTGGTTTGCCCCCTGCGCATGCCAACCGTTGAGATCTTTTCCATCGAAGAGTTGAACGGGTTTCCCCCATTCGGGTTCGCGGTTTCTCCGCAAAGAGGGGGCACGGTGACCGATCCAGGTAAATTTTTTTCCATCGCTGGAAAGCATGGTACCCGCGAGACTATCCCCGCTGAAGCTGGCCTCAAAAACCAGGTCGTTGTCGCCGCGTTCCCATTGCGGTGGAATGGAAAAGCCGATCATTCCATCTTTAAAATTTATTTTGGAGATAGGACGGGCGCTTCCACCGCCGCCCACAAATTGACCCACCAGGGTATGCAAACCGGAATGACGGATTTCCAACCAGGAAGGAAAACTTCGGTCCGTGCCGCTCACGGTGAGGTCCCACCTGCCCTCCACCGAAGGCGAATCAGGCCATGGAGCAGGGTCCGTGTTGGCCCGGCAAACAAAGAAAGAACTCACGATGGTCAGCAGAAATAAAATCCTGCTCAAAAATGGATGGCAGGCAACATGTAGATCAAATCGTTTCATATGGCTTTTTATTGATGCTTTTTTGAAGGTAGGCAAAAATATGCAATGGATGAGTACCCTGATGCAACCCGGATCCTGATCAACGATGGCGCTCTGTAACGGGATTCGCACGGCGCAAACCGATCAACCAGACGGCATTTAAAAAGCTCCGTATTTTACCAGTAAAATTTTTACATTTATCCGGGTGCCTGTATTATCGCAGATGATCCGAAAGCGGGGGATTGCCCGCTGCGGATTGCACTTAAATTATCCAGATGCAAACTGCCATCGTTCTCACCAATGGCCTGTTGTCCACCAACAACGCCAAGACCGCACACGGCCTGATCCGTGGTTCCGAGAGATACCGGATCGGTGGAATCATCGACGCGCCTGCCACTGCCGGCGGGGATGCGGGTGTTTTGCTGGATGGTAAGCACCGGGGTATTCCTGTTTTCGCGGATCTTGACGCTGCGTTGCATCAGTTGCCAGACGCGAGGTTTCTCATCATCGGTGTGGCTACTGTGGGCGGCTATTTGCCGCCGGATATGCTGGTTATAGTCAAGGAAGCGATTCTCCGCGGTCTTTCCATCGTGAACGGACTTCATGAATATCTGTCCGAAAAACCAGCAATCGCGGCGCTGGCAAAGCAGGAGGCTGTTGAACTGATAGATATACGGAAACCAAAACCTCCGCAGGAACTGCATTTCTGGACAGGCCGTATTTTTGAGATACCCGTGTCCGTTATAGCCGTTCTGGGGATGGACTGTGCCACCGGAAAAAGAACCACGGCGCGGTTGCTTAAGGAAGCATGTGTGGCCGTGGGCCTGCCCGCGGAAATGATCTACACGGGGCAGACCGGCTGGCTGCAGGGCCTGCAATATGGCTTTATCCTGGATTCGACGCTGAACGATTTTGTGTCGGGTGAACTGGAGCATGCCATCCTGCAATGCTGGAAAGAAACCGGGGCTAAGCTAATTTTCCTCGAAGGGCAATCCGCGCTGCGAAATCCCAGCGGGCCCTGCGGGCTGGAACTCCTGATCTCCGGTCATGCCAAATATACCGTGCTGGTATATGCGCCCAAACGCATCTATTACGATGAAGACCCGAAGTGGGGAGCCATCCCGCCGGTAGAAACTGAAATCGAACTCATCGAAATGCTGGGCTCAAAGGTCATCGCCCTGGCCCTGAACACGCATGACTGTACCAAGGAAGAAGCAACCGGCTTCCAGGCAGAATTGGAAAAAAGACTCGGCATTCCGGTATTGCTGCCACTCGAAGAAGGCGTGGACAGGATCCTTCCCACTTTAAATAGCCTGGTACCATGAAGATTAAATCCGTTCGGCCATATACGCGGAAACTGCCATTGGTCAAGCCTTATACCATTGCGTATCACACGTTTTCAGATGCGGAACTGGTATTCCTGGAAATTCAGCTGGAAAACGGAATCGTCGGGATGGGTTCTGCCAGTCCGGCCGCGTTTGTGGTGGGAGAGGATGCGGGACAAACCATGGAAAATCTTGGTTCTGCTTTTGTACGGGATATAACTGGTAAGGATATACGTAATTTTCAGCAGATCATTTACGACAGCAGGCAGCATTTTCACCGGCTCCCGGGCACCCAGGCGGCCGTGGACCTGGCCCTGCATGATGCGTTTTGTCAATGGCTGGGCATACCGGTGGTGGACTTTTATGGACGAAAGGTCAATGGCCTTCCTACTTCGGTAACAATTGGAATAAAGGATGTGCGGGAAACATTGCAGGAGGCCGAAGCCTATATTTCCAGCGGGTTCAGGATATTGAAGGTGAAGACGGGGATACAGGTAACGGAAGACATGGAGCGGGTTATCAAGTTGCGGGAACGCTTCGGGGAGCATATCAGGATACGGGTGGATGCCAACCAGGGATATTCTCTGGCCGACCTGCGGAAATTTATCAATGGCACCCGGAACATGGGTCTCGAGCTGATTGAGCAGCCGCTTCCGGCCGGCAGGGAAGCCGAGTTGTTGGAACTTGATGAAAGCGACCGGCTATACCTGGCCGGTGACGAATCCATCAAGGATGCCGGGGCCGCTCTTGAGTACAGCAGTCGCCCACAGCCGTTCCATATTTATAATATCAAACTGATGAAATGCGGGGGCATTACCGGTGCACTCGAAATTGCGCAGGTTGCCCGGCTGGCGGACATTGATCTTTTCTGGGGCTGTAATGATGAGAGCATCGTGAGCATTACCGCGGCCCTGCACGTGGCCTATGCCTGTCCGCACACCCGGTACCTCGACCTTGACGGCAGTTTCGATTTGATCGAAAATTCGGTGAGTGGCGGCTTCATCCTGAAGGACGGGCACCTGTTCATTGGTGACCAGCCGGGTTTTGGCATCACCAGGATTTAAAGAGGCATTTGTGCCCTCCCAACCCGGATCCTATTGACAAAAATGGAAAAATAATTGGTTTTCCGGTTTCACCGGAAAAAGTAAAAAAATGTTTGAGACAGCGACGCATTAGCCATGCAGAAACGATCTCTGCAGAAATGTGGCTCATTGCACGCTTGTATATAAACGCCTTTATCATGAATTGGATCAAATATCCCGTTACACTCAAAGGACAAATAGTCACTTTGTTTAGCATGACAAAAAAACATTTCGAGCCACTTGCCCAACTGGCGGCCGATAAAAGAATCTGGGAGTTTTATGCCTATGATGCCAGCAGCCGGGAAAAATTCAGGAAAATATTTGATGCAGCACTGGCAGCGCGAAAAAAGGGTATCCAGTTCCCCTTTGTCATCTATCATAACAGGGAGCGGAAAATTATTGGCAGCACCCGGTTCCTCGACATCCAGCCCGAACACCGAAAATTGGAAATTGGTGCCACCTGGTTGCATCCGGACTACTGGGCTACGGACGTAAACCCGGAATGCAAATTGCTGCTGCTGACATGCTGTTTTGAAACACTGCGGGCAGTCAGGGTACAGTTAAAGACCGATGAAAACAATTTACGCTCCAGAAAGGCCATCGAAAAAATCGGGGGACAATTCGAAGGCATCCTGCGTCATGATATGCTGCGGGAAAACGGCAGCAAAAGAAATTCAGCCTATTATAGCATCACAGACGAAGAATGGCGGGCAAAAAAAATCAGCCTGCTGGCTTTGTACAACGAAAAACGGTCATCCATGGCTAAAAAATCCTGAATGCTCTACGATCTGTAGTAGGTGATCTATAACCTGCAGGCCAGCGTAGCCGAGAATGCCCGGGGTGCGATGGGATTGATGCTTTCATCCTCGTGGGCATAATAGCCAAGCACATTGAACAGGTTCGTCCATTTAACACGCAACGACAATTTCCGGTAGGTATAACCCGCTGACGCATCCACTTGTGTGAACGCAGGAAGCGGAATCAGCTTACGGTTGTCATTGGGCACCGTTACCCGGGTTTCTTTTCCTGCCTGCATCCCCTCTATGTAAAAGCCGACAAGTCCCAGGCTAAAGCCCTTTAATACATTGTCACTAAAAGTATAGTACAACCCCGCATTTATCGTGTTGACCGGTGCATATTGCAACGGGCTACCCACTTTGTAAGTGTTGCTTTTGGTGTAACGCGTATTGTTGTAACTGTAGCCTGATGTAATATTGAATCCGTTGATATTTTTTGTTACCAGGTCCACCTCCACACCCTTGCTGGTGACCTGCCCCTCCAGTTCCTTGATATTCGTATTGGTATTACCGTTAGCCAGGCTGATTTGGGCCAGGTTACTATTGACAATGAGATAGGTGGTAACGTTCATGGAAATCAGCCTGTTGAACCAGTCCGACTTGAATCCCGCCTCATACTGGTTGATAAATGAAGGGGGCAGCGCATGACCACTGGTGTCGACCCCGGTGTTCAGCACAAAGGAGTTGGAATAACTGCCGAATATGGAAACGAGCCTGCTGGGTTGATACACAATTCCAAACCTGGGTGTGACCGGATGTGCGGAGGTGTTGGTGGAGGTCGTGGCTTCGGTGGAGTAGGCGTAGGTTTTGTTGACGGTTTGCTCATAATTAAACCTCACCCCGGCCAACAATTTAAGATGTTCACCAATGCTTACCAGGTCCTGCAGATACAAACCAAAAAAATCAACCGGTGCCTTTGTTGTTGTGGCCAGGTTCAGGGTCGGGACGTCGGATCGTTGGGGATATTTGCTCAGGTCAAATATGTTTATGGAATCGTACAGCAACAGGGGGCTGTATGCCGTGGTATTGGGTCTGTCCAGGTAGCCATTCACACCAGCCAATGCCTGGTGCGACCAGCCGCCGGTACGGAAGTTGCCGGTAAGGTCGAACTCCGTATTATAAAAATTTTCTGTTTCGCCGCCCCGTTGAATGCCCCTCACCCAGTTCCCGTTTGACTCAATGGGCACACCGCCTCCATCGCCGGGACGAGTGGTTCCGAACAGATCATAGTAATAGTTGTAAAACCCCGTGATGTTTTTTAATTGCCAGCTGTTGTTAAACCGGTGCGTGGTGGTAATGGTGATACTGCTCTCCTGCGCCTTGTTATAACTCCAGGGAACGCCGAGAAACCGGCTGCGGGGAATATCTGCGATGGTGAAATTGATGGCGCCCACCCCGTAATCGAGGGTACGGTTATCGGCCAGGTAATCTCCTTCCACAAGCAGTTGTGTCCTGTCACCGAGCCGGAACAGGAAAGAGGGGTTAACATAAAATCTTTCCGCATGTACTTCGTCGCGGAAACTTCTTTCCTTTTCATAGCTCATATTCACGCGGTAGGCAGCGTTTTTGCTATCGTTTAGCGGGCCATAGACATCCAGCGAGGGTTTGTAAAAATCAAAACTGCCAACACGCATGGACATTTCGCCACCGGCTTCAAAGAGAGGTTTTTTGGTCACTATGTTCAAAACGCCTCCCGCCGTCACATTGCCCAGCAAAATGGCGGCACTGCCTTTCAAAAACTCAATCCGCTCAACACCGGTTATTTCGGGCATGACAGCGTTGTTATACAGCATCCCGTTTTTAAAAGTGTTGGTACTGCCGAAGGTATAACCCCTGGCGCCGATTTCCTGTTGGGTACCTCCGGTAGTTCCCATCACATACACACCATTCACATTCATCAGTGCATCCCCCAGCGTCAACACCTGTTGACGAACGAGCAAATCATGATCGATAACTGTTATCGCCTGTGGAAGATCCTTTGCCTCAATATTCGCCTTGCCGATGGCCGTTGACTTCTGGTTCTGCGATCTGCCTGAAATGACGATCACCTCC
>DATJYH010000168.1:0-5816 GCA_035499675.1 Puia sp. | reverse complement strand
CTCAATGCACTCACCAATGAAGAGGGTATGACAAGAAATGCAGGTAGCGACAAGGGGATGATCAACCTCGGTTCAAATGAAAATCCTTATGGGATTTCCCCAAAGGCGAGACAGGCCATCATCGAGCTGCTGCCACTCGCCAATCGCTATTCCTTCAACATCCCCAGCCTCAAAACCTGCCGGTCAACACTGGCTAAATTTCACGGGCTGTCGTCGGAAAATATCCTGCTTACCGCCGGCTCGGGAATCGTGCTGGACCTGGGTGTGCGGTATTTTTACAAACCCGGCGGAAATATCGTCACCGCGGAACCCACTTTTTTTATCCTTCCCAATACGGCAAAGAAACTGGGGCTTGGGGTCAACGCGGTTCCGGTGGGAAGGGATCGGGGTCTTGACCTGGATGCAATGATGAGCGCCATCAACCAGGATACCCAGCTTATTTACATCGTCAATCCCAATAACCCGACGGGGACCGTATTGATGCCTTCCACGTTGAAATCATTCTGCATCGAGGCTTCCAAAAAAACCGCCATCATGATCGATGAGGCCTATATGGACTTCCTGGACGCCCCCTACAATGAATCCATGATCCCGCTGGCTGCGAGCAACCCCAACGTTTTGGTGACCCGCACTTTCTCGAAGATCCACGGAATGGCAGGCCTGCGTATGGGATATGTGATCGGGCATCCCTCGCGCATCCGGCAACTGGAAGATAATTATTTTAATGAAAGCCAGATCGCAATCTGTAACCTGACCCTGGCGGCGGGTATGGCCAGCCTGCAGGACGAAGGCCACCGGCAACTGTGTAAGCAAAAAAACGCGGCAGCCAGGGAATATACGGTGAAGTCGCTCGAAGCCATGAACCTGCATTGCATCCCGTCCTATACCAATTTCCTGTTGTTTTCGCTGGATGGCTTTACGGGAAATTTTGCCGAATACATGCTGACGCAAAATATCATCCTGCGCTCCAACGAATACCTGGGTGAAAAATGGTGCAGGGTGAGCATCGGCACCATGGAAGAGATGCAGCAATTTATGAAAGTGATGCACCAGACCTGGCAGCCGTAAATCAGCTATGCATGCCCGTTAGAAAGGGGATCGGTCCGCCGGTATTTACATCCCCGGAAACAAGGGACGGCCAACGATTTCCCGGAACGGCCAGGGAATGCCTGCCAGTATCAGCACCAGCGCGATGACAAAAAACCAGAAGGCCTTCCTGAATTTTACTTCGTCGGCCACGGGCTTTTTGGACATGCCATATCCCAATGTTACAAACAGGATGGCCAGTATCATGGCAACCGGGTGCTCGATCCAGAAAAAGCGATAGAATTTATCTTTCATGACGTTGGTCCCCGCGGGCAGTGTACTGGTGAATACCCCATATCTTCCGAAAAATACCTGTATCAAACCCAACAGCAGGGTAAGATGAGAAAATATCAGGGTAAATAACCAGGTTTTACGGTCGCCGGGTGTAAAAGCTTTTTTGTTTCTCCAGCCGGAAAAACTCCGGGCGATGGAGAGGAGTAAAAAGATCAGGATCACCCAGCGTAGTATACTGTGCAAATAAACAAGGCCTGTTTGCATAAGAACTTGAATTGTGGAATGAAAAAATAAGAAGGCCAAAGCTACAATGGCCCCGCTATAACAGGAAATATCATTTTAATTAAAATGTCGTTGCGGGATCATACATCATCCCCTACTCCACCCAGTCGGCAATAAATACATTGATGCCCCGGCCTCCGCCATTGTTCCGGTTGCTGCTGAATACGATCCTCTTTCCATCCGGGCTGAACATGGGAAACGCATCAAATCCCTTGTCGCGGCTGATTTTTTCCAGCCCTGAACCATCGGGATTGATGGTATACATATTAAAAGGAAAGCCGTGCGGGTACTCGTGGTTGCTGCAAAAAATGATCTTCCGGCTGCCCGGAATAAAATTGGGCGCCCAGTTGGCCTGGCCATAATGGGTGACCTGCCGGGCATCACTTCCGTCGGCATTGGCCATCCACACTTCCATTTGCGTGGGGGCCACGAGGTTGTCCCTGAGCAGGTTTTTGTAATCGGCAATCTCTTCGGCTGTCCGGGGCCGTGAGGCGCGCCAGATGATTTTCTTCCCGTCGGGACTGAACCAGGCGCCCCCATCGTAGCCCAGCTCATGGGTGATCCTTTTTACCTGGTAGCTGCGCAGGTCCATGGAATACAGGTCCAGGTCGCCATCCCGCAGGGAGGTAAAGATCATCTGGTTTCCGTCGGGCGACAAGGTGGCTTCGGCATCATAGCCGGGTGTGTCGGTGAGGCGTTTTACGATCCTGCCGTTGAGGTCGGCCATAAAAATATCATACCCTGCATAAATGGGCCAGATATAACGGTTGCCATATTTGGAACGGTCGGGTGTGGGTGGACAGCTGTCGGCGGCGAGTTCGGTGGAAGCGTAGATGATGTGTTTCCCGTCGCGGGTAAAAAATCCGCAGGTGGTGCGGCCCTTTCCGCTGCTGATCATTTTATATTCAAAAGGGGCTCCCGGTTTTTCAGGCAGTTTGCCGATAAACATCTGATCGCAGCGGATACCTTCCTTTGGATTGTTTCTTTGAAAGATCAGGTATTTGCCATCATAGCTGAAATAGGCTTCCGCATTGTCGCCGCCGAAAGTAAGCTGCTGCATGTTTTTGAAGTGGACCTCCTCCGGGTAGATGATTGAGTCGCTCCCCGGTGTTCGTAAGCTGTGATTTGCCGCATCCGGAAGGGAATGGGATGGATGACCGGCGTTGCGCAATGAAACCAGTAAAAAACCGGTCATCAATATTAACAATCCTGACATACCTTTTTTCATGCTGCTGCGTTTTGTGAGACCTGCGATTTTGCAGGACGGGACGGCAAATATCCCCATTGTACCCATATTGTCAAAACCATCTTGTATCAAAACCAGTAGCTTTGTTGCATGAATCTTTCACGGTCCTCCCATTTCATCCCCCTTATCCTTACCCTCCTGGCTATCCTCAGTTGCCATTCGGGAAGCAACCGTGTTGCAGCTTCCCCCGACCAGGCCGTCCTGAACAGTCCCCTGCTGGCACCCCTCAACGACAGCATCAACAGGTTCCCGGACAATGCACAGCTTTATTTCAGGCGTGCTGAACTGCTCTCGCTGAACAACGCCCATGAAGCAGCCGCAAAAGATTATAAAAAATCATGGGAGCTGGCCCCCGCCCCGGAAACGGCCATTCAATATGCCTCCAACCTGTCCATCAATGATATGCCCGCCGAAAAGCTGACCCTGCTCGAAGATGCCGTCCGGAAATTCCCGGCGGAAAACGAACTCAACCGCCTGCTCGGGGAGGCCTATGCGGAGACAGGCCGGTCCGGAGAAGCGCTGGACTGGTACAACCGGCTCTTGGAAAAAGACCCCGCGGATTTTGAAACCTGGTATGAAAAAGGACTGCTCCTCCTGAAAAAAAATGACACGGCCCGCGCCATTGCTGCGCTGAAAAGAGCGTATGAAATCCAACCTGTAAATACCTATGCACTGGAACTGGCGCAGGTGTATGCAGAAAGGGGCAATGCGGAGGCACTGGGGATTTGCGATGAAGTGATTGCGCGGGATTCAACCCGTGAACTCGCCGATCCCTTCCTGATCAGGGGAATCTACTATGCGGTTACCCGTCAGTATGAACCTGCCCTGGTACAGTTTGATTCCTGCATCCGGCGCGACTGGAAATTTGTGGACGCATATATAGAAAAGGGCATCGTTTTTTTCAAACAAAAAAATTACGATGAGGCGCTGAATACATTCCGGATGGCGGCCACGGTTTCCAATACTTACCCGGACGCATATTACTGGATGGGCCGTTGCTATGAGGTCGTCAACAAAAAACAGGACGCCATGGTCAATTATGAACGTGCGCTGGAGCTGGACAAACATTTTACCGAAGCACGGGAAGCCATGAAACGCCTGAAAGGATGAGCGAACGCCGCCGGATTTTGAGTATCCATCAATCCGCCTATTTTTGTATCCTCAATCATTACCATCATCATGCCCCTTGTAGCTCCTTCCCTGCTCGCTTCCAATTTTTTGAAACTCGAGTCAGAATGCGCCATGCTGAATCAAAGTGAGGCCGATTGGTTTCACCTGGATGTAATGGATGGCCGGTTTGTCCCGAACATCAGTTTTGGCATTCCCGTGATCCAGCATATCCGCAAAGCCACCACCAAGCCCTGTGATGTGCACCTGATGATCGTGGAACCGGAGAAACTGACCGAAGCATTTAAAAAGGCCGGAGCCGACCGCCTGATCGTTCATTTTGAAGCATGTCCCAACCTGCACAGCAATATCCAGCAGATCAAATCGCTCGGTATGAAGGCCGGAGTGGCGATCAATCCTCATACGCCCGTAAAAATGCTGGAAGATATCCTGGAAGACATCGACCAGGTATGCATGATGAGCGTGAACCCCGGATTTGGCGGACAGGAATTCATTCCGCATACCTATAAAAAAATCAGGGAGCTGAAAAAAATGATCTATGAAAAAGGGCTCAAAGTGCTGATTGAGGTGGACGGGGGTGTAACGCTCGAAAATGCCAACAGTATTGTTCATGCCGGCGCCGATGTGCTGGTGGCCGGTAATACCGTATTCAAAGCCGCCTCTCCCGAACAAATCATCAGCCAGCTCAAAAAGGCCGGGTGATCCATGGCAAAAGATCTTTTTTCCAAACAGGCCGGTCTGTATGCCAGCCATCGCCCGGGCTATCCTCAGGCGCTCGCCGACTATATTCTTTCCTTTGTTCACGAAAAAAACAGGGCCTGGGATTGCGCTACCGGGAACGGTCAGGCAGCCATTTTATTCGCTCCCCATTTTCAGGAGGTGGAGGCCACGGACATCAGCGCGCGGCAGATCAGTCATGCGCAGCATCATCCCTCCATCCTGTATTCCGTCGGAAGCATGGAAAACAATGGCTTCCCGGACAATCACTTCAACCTGATCACCGTGGCACAGGCTTATCACTGGTTCTCTTTTGATGTTTTTCATCGCGAAGCCATGAGAACGGGCAAACCGGGTTGTATCATCGCCGTATGGGGATATGGCCTGGTTCAAACCACCCACCCCGCAATACAGGAAGCAATCCGGCGGTTCTATACCGACATTGTAGGGAAATATTGGGATCCCGAACGGAGATATGTAGACGAAGCTTATCAAACCGTTCCATTTGCATTCAAAAGACTCCCCGGCAGATCATTTGTTTCGGAAAAACGCTGGAGCAGGCAGGACCTGGCCGGCTATCTCCATACCTGGTCCAGCGTACAGCATTTTATCAATGCAAACGGTTTTGACCCGGTGGATGATTTTGAGAAGGATCTCCCTTCCCTCTGGCCTGGCCCGGATACACTGACCTTTTCCTTTCCCATCTTCCTGCTCTTGGGACAGGTGGAGAAACCCGCGTGATCAAAGTTTTGCATACATCTGCTCCAGGACGGACTCAGTTTGTTTCACCCAATTTTCAGTATGCGGGGGCCACTTGAAGGTGGTTTGCTGCATCAGGTCATTGAGCATGTTGTAGCCGGTCATCGCCTGGTCATCCGAATAAAAACAATCTTTCCAGTCATGACCGATTTCGATAAAAGCAGTGAGCGCAATGCCGCCATTGTACCAGGTAAAACAACCCGGCAAACCGATAAACGAAATATCCTTTTCCTGCCGCTGCGCATTGTCCTTAAAAAATAACGCGTAAAAATGAACGCAGTTTTTTATCCTAGACCTGATCTGCTCGCCGGATTCGGGCCTGGAAGGCTTGATGCGCCAATTATTGTTGGCTGGATAGAAGGGG
>DATJYH010000167.1:0-3502 GCA_035499675.1 Puia sp. | reverse complement strand
TGCATTGCTTTGCATGAGTTCTTCATGCCTGCCATTGCCAGCAATGGCCCCCTCGTCCATGACCAGGATCCGGTCTGCATTCCTGAGCGAGCTGATCCGCTGGGAGATGATAAAAATGGTAACCTTCCGCAGATGGTTTTTAAATCCCTCCCGGATCCTGGCTTCCGTTAACATGTCCACCGCGCTGGTACTGTCGTCCAGTACCAGGATGCGGGGTTTTTTCAAAATAGCGCGCGCAATGCAAAGCCGTTGTTTTTGTCCGCCGGATACATTTACGCCTCCCTGGCCCAATATCGTGTCATACTGCTGCGGCATGTCCATGATAAATTCATGTGCCTGGGCATCCCTGGCGGCGGCCATGATCATTTCATCGCTGGCGGAGGGATCTCCCCACTGCAGGTTTTCACGGATGGTACCCGAAAAGAGTTCGTTCTGCTGGAGCACCATGCCCACCCCGTTCCGGAGGTTCTGCAGACTGTATTCTTTAATGTCCAGGTTATCGATCAGGATTTGCCCGGAGTAGACATCGTATAAGCGTGGGATCAGTTGCACCAACGTGCTCTTGGACGACCCGGTGGCGCCGATGATGCCGACGGTTTCACCCGCCTGTACCAGCAGGTTAATATTTTTCAGGGTATCCGTTTTGGCTTTTGGATCATAGCGGAAAAAAACATTTCTGAATTCCACGCGGCCCTGTTGTACAACCAGGTTTTTTTCCCTTACGCCGGGCATGTCGGAAATATCGGGCCTGGTACGCAACAGCTCCCAAATGCGCTCCGCCGACGCCGTTGCCCGTGAAAAGGTCATGATGGTCATGGACAGCATCATGAGCGACATCAGTATCTGCGTAATATAGGTGATAAAGGACATGAGCCCGCCCACCCGGAAGCTCCCCGTCATGATTTCATTACCTCCAAACCAAACGATGGCCACGATGGACAGGTTCATCACGAGCTGCATGACCGGCATGATCAGCACCACCATACCGGAAGCCCGGGTGGCGATGTCGCGCAACCGGTCATTGGCCCCGCCGAATTTTTCTTCTTCAAAAGGTTCCCGGGTGAAGGATTTTACTACCCGCACATTCACGAGATTTTCCTGGATGAGGGTATTCAGCCAGTCCAGCTGTTTCTGCATTTTTTCAAAATAGGGGAGACCCCGGCGCAGAATAAAAAAAATGCACAGCGCCAGTACCGGCATGGCCACCCCGATGATGATTGCCAGCGTGGCGTTGATGTGTATGGCAATGACCAATGCGAAAAGCAGCATGAGCGGCGCGCGTATCAACAGGCGCAAGGCCATCATGATGACCTCCTGTAATATGTTTACATCGTTGGTGATCCTGGTCACAAGCGAGGCTGAACTGAATTTGTCCAGGTTGGAGAAGGAAAACTGCTGGATCTTTTCAAACATGCTCTTGCGCAATTCGGCGGAGAAGCCTACGGAAGCCTGCGACGAAAAATAGATGTTGCCAATATTGGCTGCTATGGCCACCAGCGAAAGTCCCACCATCAGGGCCCCGGTTTGTAGAATATAGGACATGCTTTTGTGGCCGATTCCGACATCGACAATTTTCGACATCAGATTGGGCTGAACGATCTCGCAGCCTACATCGATGATCACCAGCAGCGGTGCCAGCCATAATGCTTTTTTGTATTTGGCAAAGAACGGGAGGTATTTCTTCAACTCTTTTTATTTTGAAGACGGCAGTTGTAAAAATAGGAAATGCCAGGGAAAAGGGGTAGATTGTATCCTCCGGAAAATTTGGCAAAAGCCTACCCCCGGGTGCAGACGGCAACAGGTCAAAAATTCATGTCTCTCAGATCCCTCCTTCGTCGGGATGACAGCTTCCGAAATACGATATTCTGGGCATCCGAACATTCACCCCGCTGGCTCAAGCGTACCATGCGGCGGGAATGTCTGTCGATTCAATCATTTTTATTCAGCATGGGCAACTCATATCTAAATATACGGTTATGAAAAAATCCAAAGACGGGGAAAAATTGAAGACAGCAGCCCCAAGCGCATTTTCACAAACATTCTTCCACGGCACGAAAGCAGACCTGAAGATTGGCGACCTGATCGAAATTGGCATTAACTCCAATTATGGAAAGGGCAATAAAGCAAAATACATCTACCTGACAGCAACGCTGGACGCCGCTATTTGGGGTGCCGAACTTGCCCTGGGCGAGGAACGCGAAAGAATTTATTTGGTAGAGCCGGAAGGTCCGATAGAGGACGATCCCAATTTAACCGACAAAAAATTTCCGGGCAACCCGACAAAGTCATACCGCTCAAAACACCCGTTTAGGGTGGTGGGGGAGATTACTATCTGGCAGGGACACCCGCCGGAACAGGTCAGCGTTATGAAAGAGGGGGTAGCCAGAAGCAGGGAACAGGGAATTGAGGCGATAGAGGATTGACACGGGCAAAATCGGGACACTTACACCGGGGTGGAGGAGCTTTCGGACTATTTGTTGTTTATAGAAATATATTTATTTTAGAGAATTTCATTTCAGTGTAAAACACCCATCATTGAAACATCATTCCAACCAGGCAGACGAAAAAGAGACTACCAGGATTGAAGCATTCAGCGACGGGGTATTCGCCATAGCGATCACCCTGTTGGTGTTGGAATTGATAGGAACCCTGCATTCCCATAGGAGTTTGCATTTACGGAGCTTTTTTATCGGGAATTGGCAGTCCTTCCTGGCTTTTTTGATCGGTTTTATTACGATACTTGTATGTTGGATAAATCATCACACGGTATTTGAATATATTCGGAAAACAGATACCAATTTCATGTGGATCAACGGGTTTTTATTGTTCCTGGTAACTTTCACTCCTTTTCCAACCGCTGTATTAGCCGAATATCTGCAAACTGAAAGCACCATGGCACTGTCGATTTATGGCTTTAACTATGTGATGATATCCATAGCGTCTTATTGTATTTGCAGCTATGCTTATAATCACCAGCTGATATATGAAGCGCAAAAAGAGATCTTTTATTTCTATAAGGTTCTTTATCGGTATTCCATAATATATACCATCATAGCATTTAGTTTTTCTTTTATATCAATCATCGTTCCCATCATTTTGTACATCATTCTATTTATTGTATTCGCAGCCCCTGGGAAATTCGCTTATTGGCTGAGTAACAACAGTAAAAAAAGAAGAATGGCTTCCAAGGCAAATCATTAAGAAAGATAAAGCTCCCCCTGTTGCAAGCATACCGGCGGGCAACAAAAGTAAAACTGCACTGACATCAGGATACCCGGATCCTGGTTTGGTAGTACCGGACAGCCGATTGATATGAAGGTCGGTGGGTGGAAACCGGCGTCGTCAAGAGCCATGCTAAAACTGTAGCCTCCCCTTTTTTAAGACTGGCTTGTTGACGACAAATCTTCAATATTACTACTATTATGGCTGTTAATTGTGGTAAACTCCTCCTGGGTTTTGCGGGTGGCGAGTTTTCCACTGTTAACGGCCTCCAGATATTCTC
>DATJYH010000166.1:0-3208 GCA_035499675.1 Puia sp. | reverse complement strand
ATAATTTTACCAGGCTTCTTTTCGTTTCCTTATTCAGATAAGATGCCCTGCTGCAACCGGCAACAGTGACCCTTACGTGGAAAAGTGTGCCCAGGTGCACAGCGACCTGCAAAAGCTGCTGAAATTTTAAAGTACTTTCGTACCATATTTCTGCAACCATATGATGCAATATCTAAAGGCGACGTATTATTCATTTCCCATTCAACTGGTATTGCTGCATTTCAAAAAATTCCAGGTGCTGCTGCTGTTTTGGGTCATTTTGTTCAGCACCATCAATGGAGGTTTCATGCGCTCCTTCGGGGCGGACGCCCTCTTCCTGGCGCCCGAATACCTGAATAATGTGAATGCGCTTAGTTCCGGGATCGTAGGCGTTGCCATGGGTGTATTCATCATGAGCTGGAACATCACCACATTTATTCTTTTTAGCCGTCACTTCCGGTTTCTGGCCACAACAACCAAACCTTTTTTAAAATACTGCATCAACAATACCATTCTGCCCCTGTTGCTGCTTGTATTCTATATGATCAAGGCCATCCGGTTCGACGCCAGTAAAGAATTGATGAACAGTGGCGATATATTCCTGCTGATCCTCGGTTTCCTTATCGGGTTGACCCTGATCATCGCCGTGTCCCTGCTTTATTTTTTTGGAGCGGATAAGTCCATCATCCGCCGCATGACACCAGCGGTGAGTAATCCGCAGTTGTTCAAGTCGCAATTCCGGCATGAGGAAGTGAAACTGACAGAGAGCCGGATCATCAAGGTTAAATGGTATCTCAATGGACCTTTCTCCGTTAAAAAAGTGAGGGATGTGGCCCACTACAGCCGTGCTTTCGTGGAAAGTATTTTCAGTCGTCATCATTTCGCGGCCATATTGTCCATTTTTGTCGCCTTTATTTTCCTGGTGCTGATCGGCTTTTTTATGGACAACCCACTGTTCCAGTTGCCGGCCGCCGCCAGTATCCTGGTTTTTTTCGCCATCCTGATTTCTGTGTCGGGCGCCTTTTCCTATTTCCTGCAAAGCTGGAGCATACCCTTCCTGGTGGTCCTGTTTTTTATACTCAACCTGCTTTACCAGTATGATGTGATCGACCCTACCAATAAGGCGTACGGGCTGAATTATACCAACCGCGACCAGCGTCCAAAATACGATCGGGGCTCGCTGTTGCAGTTTTGTTCGGCTGAACGCGTAGAACGGGATAAAAAGAACATGCTGGAAATTCTCGAGAAATGGAAGAAAAAGCAACAGGAGGAAAAGCCCATATTGTTTATCATCAACACCAGTGGCGGGGGTAACCGAAGCGCCGTGTTTACGATGAATGTGATGCAGGAGCTCGACAGGATCAGCGGCGGCAAGCTGATGCAGAAAACTTTTTTGATCACCGGAGCTTCCGGCGGAATGATCGGCGCCACCTATTTCAGGGAACTGGCCAGGAACAAGGCCAATGGGGACACAGCGATCAACCTGCAGGACAGGAAATATACCGATGCTATTTCGGGCGACCTGCTCAACCCCCTGTTCTCCTCTTTTGTGGCAAGGGACCTGGCATCGCCCGCGCAGAAGTTCAAGGTGGGCGACTATGAATACATCAAAGACCGTGGCTATGCTTTTGAACAAAAGCTGAGTGCCAATACCCATGGCGTATTGAACAAACAGCTGCGGGATATTGCCCGGGATGAAAAAAACGCCAACGTACCGTTGGTTTTATTCAACTCCGTGATCACACGCGACAGCCGTACGATGATCATCAGTACACAGCCCATCAGTTTTTTGATGCGGCCCGAATACGACAGCAGCCGGCTGTCGCACATGGACCCGGATGCCATTGATTTTTGTGGTTATTTCAGCAAACAGAACCCCATGAATCTTCGCTTACTCACGGCCCTGCGGATGAATGCCACTTTCCCCTATGTACTTCCAAACGTATGGCTGCCGACCCAGCCTGTGATCGATGTGATGGACGCCGGGTTCAGGGACAATTTTGGCGAACAAACGGCGGTTCGTTTCCTGAATGTATTTAAGGACTGGATCCGGAAAAATACCGGCGGTGTGGTACTCATCCAGATCCGCGACCGGAAAACAGGCGGTTGGGAGAATCCTTACGAGTCGACAGATATCACGGAAATCATCACCAAACCTCTGCTGCTTCTGCAATACAATTGGTACAAAATGCAGGAATATAACCAGGATGACCTGCTTAGCCTCACCGAGGATGTGATGGGTCCTTCCTTCTTCAAACTCACCATCCAGTATTCGCCGAGAAACCCGGAAGTCGGAGCTGCATTGAATTTTCATCTTACCCGCCAGGAAAAACTGGACATTGCCAATGAGGTGCGATCGCCCGCCAACCGCCGTATCTTCAAAAAGGCGGAAGAATTAATGAGGTAACAATTGCTGTTTATGGTTGAGTGAAATGTTTCAGTACCTCTGAGGCTGATTTTCTGCTACAGAAGCACGGAGGCTCGTTGATGATCTGCATTCATTCATTTGTTACAGACGCGCAAAGACATCAGGGCTGCAGGAGCCGGAAACAATTCTTGAGGATACGGATCCTGAACTCCGTGCTGCTTTCGCGCGGATCACCGTCCACGTGAAGCGGAGCATGATGTGGATTGCTGATGACCAGGGCATCTGTTTGCAGGTAGGTGATGTTCCGGCTGCCGGTATAGCTATTGACCTGCTGCATGGCGTTGATGCCCGTTACCTGGCTGATCACCGAAAACGGCAGTATGAACTTGTTCATTTTTTTTACGATCACAATATCCAGCAGGCCATCACTGAGACTTGCCTGTGGCGCAATGGTGAAATGATTCCCGAACTGGTTGCTGTTGGCGACGCAGATGAAAAAGGCTTCCGTATGGAAAGTTTTATCATGCACCCTGATCTCAAATCGATAGGGCCGTGCTTTGAAAAAATTAATGGCCGAAACCTTGATATAGGTTTGCAACCCCCTTCTCTTTTGTTTGGCAAATTCATGCGCTACCAGTGCGTCAAAACCGATGCCGCAAAGCATACAGGAAAACTGGTCATTGATGTAAAAGGCATCTACAGAACGAGCCTGTCCGCGGAAGATGACCCTCAATGCCGCCGAGGGTTGTTTGGGTATCTTGGCAGTAAAGGCAAGGCCGTTCCCCGATCCCATGGGCACGATGCCGAAATTCACGGGCACACCCAGCAAACCGGCCACCACGGCGTTTACGGTACCATCGC
>DATJYH010000165.1:0-11337 GCA_035499675.1 Puia sp. | reverse complement strand
AAGGTCGAGCAGGAAATTTCTTTCTTTTTCATTTACCTGTTGCAAAGACTGCAGAAACAGCGCCCAGTCGTCGTATTTATGTTCCTTGTAAATATGCACCAGGTGTTCAAAGCGCAACATGAGCAGGATCATGTTGGGATGATACTGTTTCCCCAACACTACCGCATTCCCGATAGCCCGCAAACAACCTATTTTGGCCTCTGTCGACAACTGCCCCAGCAGCCTGTCGTGAATAACCTGCTCCGCAATATGGTTGCATAGGGCAAATCCAAACATGCGCAAACGGGCCTCTTTTACTACCCGGTACAGTACCATCGCGTTCCAGAAACATTCTACCGGCAGGGCTACATAGTTAATGGACACGCCGGCAATGGCGGAACCGAAAAGGATTTTTAGCAGGAACTTGGCGACGAGATTAGTCAATATGATCTTGAGCTTGTACAGCAAACTCAGGATGAGCAGATTTTTTTTGGAAACTTTTTCAAAAGGATCGATGCCCAGGATGATCAGCTCAGGATCCGGAATTTCCAGGGCCGTTCTGGAAAGAATGCTGATGATGCCGAAGGGGCCTCCACGTAGAAATTCTCTGGGGCTGGCGTGCATATTGATGAGCTCGCTCACCCGGTGAACTGTTTTGAGCGCGATCACAAAAAGCAGGTAGAGTTCGATGATCACCGAAACCAGCGTTACCCCTCCTACCCAGATCCAGTACTCCACAAATGGCGCAGCCTTTTTCAGCACTGACACATACACCGTGGGCCATACACATACCAGGCCTACAAGCGCCGATAGTACAATGCCCCAGGAGGTGATGGCATTGGTTTTACGTGCGAGTTCATCGTCGGAGAAATCGAATACATAGTGTGTAAGATGCTGCTTCCGGAAAATGCTCAGGTAGTACGTACCAAATTTCTCCAGCAGCGAAGGGTTTTTCTTTTTGAATTCAATACCTTTTGCCATGAGGGAGGAAATGAGCTGTTCGCAAATGTAGCGGATGTCTTTGACTTAACAGGCCACGAATGGCAGGTCCCGCGGCTTTGTTCAAATCCGCTCAACCGCTATCTTTGCCACCACTATGGCAAACGACAACAGGAGATTCCAGGAAATTATTTCACATTGTAAGGAGTATGGATTCATTTTTCCTTCCAGTGAAATATACGACGGGTTAAGTGCCGTGTATGATTATGGCCAGTGGGGCAGTGAGCTGAAGAAAAATATCCGTGACTACTGGTGGAAGAGCATGACACAGCTTCACGAGAATATCGTGGGAATAGATGCGGCCATCTTCATGCACCCTACTACCTGGAAGGCTTCGGGACATGTGGACAATTTCAGCGATCCCATGATCGACAACAAGGACAGCAAGAAAAGATACCGGGTGGATCATCTGATAGAAGGATATGCGGAAGAGTTGGAAGCAAAAGGCGAAACGCAAAAGGCCAAAGAGGTCCTGGCCGCGATGGATGCCCTGCTGGTGGCCAATGATTTTGCAGGATTAAAAAAACTGATCGAGGACAATAAGATCAAATGCAGCGTCAGCGGCACTTCCAACTGGACCGATGTACGGCAATTCAACCTCATGTTTTCCACCCAGCTGGGCAGCGTGAGCGAGGAAGCCAATGAAATTTATCTCCGCCCGGAAACGGCACAGGGTATTTTTGTCAACTTCCTGAACGTACAAAAAACCGGCAGGATGAAAATTCCGTTTGGCATTGCGCAGGTAGGGAAGGCCTTCAGGAATGAGATTGTGGCCCGCCAGTTTATTTTTCGGATGCGTGAGTTTGAACAAATGGAAATGCAGTTTTTTATCCGCCCCGGCACCCAAAAGGAATGGTATGAGTTCTGGAAGGAGGAACGCATGAAATGGCACCTGGGATTGGGCATTCCCCGGGGAAAATACCGCTTTCACGACCACATTAAACTGGCTCACTATGCGGATGCGGCCTGCGATATAGAATATGATTTTCCCATTGGATTCAAAGAAGTGGAGGGGATCCACTCGCGAACTGATTTTGACCTTCGTAACCACCAGGAATACAGTAAAAAGAAGATCCAGTATTTTGATTCGGAGATCAACCAGAATTACATTCCCTATGTGATTGAAACATCCATCGGGCTGGACCGGACCGTGCTGATGGTATTGAGCGAGGCGTATATGGAAGAAAACCTGAGTACTGCCGAGAAGCAGGACAGCCGGGTACTCCTGAAATTTCCACCAAAACTGGCTCCTATTAAACTTGCTGTTCTGCCGCTGGTCAAAAAAGACGGACTACCGGAAATTGCGCGATCTGTCATGGACGACTGCAAACCCTATTTTCGTTGTTTTTATGAAGAAAAGGATGCCATTGGAAAAAGATACCGCCGCATGGATGCCATCGGAACCCCGTTTTGTGTAACCATTGACCATCAATCAAAAGAAGACGGAACAGTCACTATCCGTTACCGGGATACCATGCTCCAGGAGCGTATCCCGATCAGGAACGTGAAGGAAATAGTGGAAAAACAAATTTTATAGCTTTATTCAAACTTCTGTCTTACATTTGTTTAGTTAATGCCGGGAACGTCACCTCCTAAGGATCATAACCGGCTTCCATGAAAACCCGCCGCAAAATGTACCTGTTGAAAAGCCGAATCCTTTTCAAATTTTAACTTTAATTGAATTACAATGTTTGCGATCGAGTTTTCTATCAACATCGTTGTTCTGGCTTTACTGGTATTTTTTTCGGCACTGGTAGGTTTTACCCTCAGGTACAGGCAAACGCTCAAATACAAGAACAAAATTGAAGAGCTGGAAAGGGAGATCCTCAATAATTACGCTGAAATTCTTAATCTGGAGAGAGAAAACACCGGCATGGAATCCATGCTGCAGGATATCCAAAGTCCCGTTATACCTATTAAAACAGCTATGAAGGAAGAGCAGGAAGAAAGCAACAACCAGAAAGTTCCCGATATTTCCCTGCGAAAAAAATTATTGTCAAAAGAAAACCTGCTGAAGCAATCCGCCTCTGGCAAATAAGTTACCCGTAAAGTTCCTGGTGTATTGATTTCCGTTCGTATCCAAGACCCTGGATGCGTCGTTTGGCTTCATCGATCATATTTTTCCAGCCGCAGAGGTAAAATCCCGCGGGATGGATCGTGGCCTCCGCTCCTTTTTTCTGCAGGCAGATTTCCTCGTAGATATTATGAACATAGCCGGTTCGGTAACCGGAAGACGCTTGGGCAGGCGCTTCCCTGGAAAAAGTGGGGATATAGTGAAAGCCGGGTAACCTGGCCTGCAGCGAGTCGAGTTCTTCTCCATACAACCGGTCTCCGAATTTTCTGCATCCAAAAATCAGATAGATGTCCTTGTGCGGTATATGTTCGTTGAGGATGTGATGGGCCATGGAACGGAACGGGGCAATGCCCGTGCCGGTGCATATAAAAAAAAGGTCATGGCTGATAACCTCGGGCAACACAAAAACACCCTGCGCACCGCGGAGGGTCAGCTCACTTCCCACGTCTGTCTTGTTAAAAAGATATTCTGTCCCGGCTCCGCCTTCCAGGAGCACGATCACCAGTTCAAAAATATTGCTGCCGTCTGGCCAGGAAGCGATCGAATAACTTCTCCACCGTTTTCCCGGCTTTTCGTGAATCGGGAGATCGAGTGTTACAAACTGCCCCGGCTTATATTGGAACGATTCCATTGCAGGCAACTGGATCCAGAACCTGCGGGTATTGGGCGTTTCCTGTTCAATGCGTATAACCCTGCCCGTTTGCCACGGCTGCACCATGCGGTCAATTTTTCAGGTAAAGTAACAATTAAAAAACCAACACAAAAAATTATTGGACGCTTGCCTAACGGACAAAAAAAGAGCGGATTCATAGAATCCGCCCCGAGGTTGCCGTTGATGGCAAGCAATCGAATCAGCTAATATATTATTTTTTTATTTCAAAACGATGGTTTGTATTTTTTTAATTGATCAATCCTGCAAAACGATACACCAGGTTGCCATTTTAAAGCGGCAGAACTTGTTGTCGTTAGTTTACTACAAATTTTTTCACATAAGATTTACTGCCCACCCGCAGCTTGAAGTAATAAACGCCCGTGCTCAGCCCGGGAAGATATACATCGCCATTAAAGACACCCGACACCCCTGAATTGCTGCTGTTGTACAATCGTTGCCCAAGGGTGTTTACAATGCTCACGGAAACATCCTCCGCCTGTGTGGTCACAAAACTGTATTTGAATACACCATTGTTTGGATTGGGCCAGATCCAGAAGGCAATATCGTTGTCGGGTGAATATAATATCTGGTTGGACTTGATGATACAACCGCTGGTATCCCCGATCATGGCATAATACAAACCATCGCGCGTGGCGGTATAGGACTGCCCGGTAGCGCCTGCAATCAGCGAATCGTTCAGGTACCACTGGTTCCCCGCGGCTACACTGCTGCTGAGCACATTTCCGTTGACGGTGATCACCGGGGTAGTAGGTGTTGCGGCCTGAACAGCAACTCTCGGGCCCGGGCAGTTCACCAGCTGAATCTTCATATCGTAGAAGAAATAATAATACTTATGGTAAAACGTGGTATCAGCGGAATTGCTCTGGTCAATGGCGCTATTGCCAGTGATCGTGAATACACCGGGTACACCCACTGGGTATGGATTACTGGTGAGGTTGTTGTTCCTGAAAATGGAGGCACCGTTTTCACAATCGATAATAATCACGTGGTTCCCTGCTGTGGGAACAGGCAGGTTCAGGAAATAAATGGCACCGGTATCCGACGCATTGTTCACGTTGGCTCCCAAGACGGGCGGCGTTGGTGTGGTTGGGTATACATTGATCGTATTGCTGGAAATGGGGTAATAGCTATATCCACCTGTGGCCGGGTTAAAATCGACCGTGTCAGCTACTGTAAAGGTAATGGTGCCCGCATTCCCGATGTACAATCGCGCGCTTTGAATGGTCATCGGCACGGCCGCATTAAAAGCAACAAAATTACCACTGAAGGCATTGTACCCGCCTGCCGGATAAATCAGTTTGCTGCCGGGGCCGATGCTGGCCTTCACGTCATTCAATCCAACATAATACGTGTTGTTGGCGGGGATGATATCGGTGGTGGTATTATTGCCCGTTGCGATTGGATTCACGGCATTCAGGCCATCGTACCACAGGGCCACATCGTTTGGATCGGAGCTCGTGGCTTTGAGGATCACCTGCGCAGGAGACAGGCTGCATATTTTTGCCGTTCCTGTGGTGCTGTTGCTTCCGGTGGTAATGACGAGGCTGGAAATATTTTGATCATTGACCGTATCCTGGTCGGTGGAAAGGCGGGTACGGCTTATAATGGTATACGTGTTGCCCGCCACGGTAGCAAAGGGCATTTGCAGGGTATACACCACATCCGTTAGAGCCGGGACGCTGTCAGGACATACTGCAGTGAGTGTAGCTACAGCGGCGGCCCCGTTCATCACCTGCACTGTAATCGGCACATTCACCTGTGTGCTGCTGCCGAAATTTTTTACCCTGAGTGTGATACGCTGGGAGTCGCTTGCGCAGGCAGAGCCGGTAGGATCCACCAGTTGTGTAATGCCCACGTCGTTGGCCGGAGAAATAAATTGTACGTTGTAATCCTGCGTTTCACCATTGCCGTAAGTTCCGCAGGGTGTGATGGTAGTAGAGTCGTTGGTCTCTTCCGCCACAATCCGCATCCGGGTGGTATTGCCTACAGTAAGTCCGGCCGGTGTGGTAAAGCTGCCCGTAAAGGTACCGATGCCATTCATCACACTGCTTGCCGCAACAGTTTCACCGGGATCTGTAAAGGTTCCGTTGTTGTTATAGTCTATATAAATTTTTACTGCCCGCGGGTTGTTGCCGGCATCGCAGCTGCTGAGCCTGATGGAGAACCCTACGGTCTGCGCGGATTGCAATTGCACCGTAAGATTGGCATTGCTGGTGTTATTGGTATAGGTAGTACATCCGGGAGGATTTCCATAACTGACATTGCTGATAGCTACACTGTCAATCCGGGTGCCAGCGCTGCTGCTGGGTCCTGATGCGCAATACGCCTGGCCACCCACCCCACTTACGAGGAGGGAGTAAGCCTGCTGGCCTCTTGACATGGTTCCTTTATGGGTTACCTTGAGGGTATAGGCGGTTCCGGGAATGGGATTGCTGATCACAATTTTTTCGACATTATTCAGGGTATCATCACCGGTAGTGGCAGCGTTCCAGGGATGCAAACGGTCCAGCACATAGGGCATGTAGGTGGTGGTGCCGCCGGTTATGCGGAGATCGAGGTCGTTGAGGAGTTTCTTGGCAGGATTATTCAGAACGTTTACCGTGGTTACGGATGCGGGGGGATCTGTCCAGCTGATGGTGGCAATCAACGGACCCTTGCCGGAAGCGACCAACGGCAGCGTAAAGCTGGCGCCATTCAGGAGGTTATTCTCATAGATTTTCTGGTCGGGGTTGGTGGCCATCGTGTCGGACGTAAGCACCGACGCAGCTTTTTGCATGTTGATGAGTCCCCAGCCAAACTGGTAGTCGGGCCCCGGCGCAATTCCGGCTTCGTCGGCGGTATGGATCAGGATCCCCTTGAGTGTGGCCGACCGCATAAAACTTCCTCCATGCAGCTTTGAAAAATATTCCTGCAACAGGAACGAGGAGCCTGCCGAAGCGGGTGAGGCCATGGAGGTACCGCTGTATACCGCGTAGGCATCATTGGCGGTGCTGATGCAGGAAAGAACGTTCACGCCATCGGCTACCAGGTCGGGTTTGATGCGTCCATCGTCCGTCGGTCCCCAGCTGCTGAAATCCGACATCACCACATCTGACGGTTGCGTATAACCGCCGGGGATGGGGTTGATGGCCCCGATGGTGAGAACATCCTTTGCGCAACCGTAGGTGGCGATAATATCATAGCCATCGTTGCTGCTGATGCCCGCGGGCCTGTTGCCGGCACTGACCATGATGCCGCTGGCATTGTATCTCCAATAGGGTTGTCCAACTGCCGGGCCATTCACATCCCGGTTGTTACCGGCTGATTTTACGATGAGGTAGTTGGGCGCATTATAGGAAATAGAATCCCACATCTGGGACTCCTGGTCATAGTATCCGAATTTATAGTCGGCGGTATCTCCTGAATTTCCCCAAAACTCCCAGCGGTTGGGGGTGGTATTGGTATTGTAGTTCCATCCGGCAATGCTGCCATAGGAATGATTCGATATAAGCAGGGTGGGCGAAGCAGCCAGCATTTCTGATATGTCATTCGTGAAGTCGTAGGCCGTCAGCTGCTGTGCACCGAACGACATCCCCCTGGCCACAGGATTTACGCCTGCTGCGATCAATGTGCCTGCCACGTGGGTGGAGTGATCACTTAACGAAGCGTCGTTGTCGCCCTGCACAATACGGCCATTCAGCTCCTGGTGCGTATGCAATGGCTGTGCCTCATCCCATTCCGCGATCCGGCCCTTCAGACCCGCAGAAGACCCGCTCAGGTTGAGCCCGGTACTTCCACCGGGCCAGAGCAGGTTGGTATGAATGGTGGCAGCCGAAATGATGTTGTCGTTGACCCCTTTGTACAAGGGGTACCCGTTGGCATCTATACCGCTCAGAAAAGCCTGCCTGCCATTTTTGAAAGTAATGACCCAGGACCAGCCCTTCAGTTTTGCCAGTTGCTGGAGCTTCTGGTATGTATCGTTTTCCTGCTGCCTGGCCGTCAGGCTTGCATTGTGAAGAACACCGGTATTGGTAGTGATTTGTGCGTTAGACAGGAAGGACTGTAACAGAAAGAACAGGGTGGTTGCCAGGGGTACAAATTTATCACGCGTCATACTATTCATTAATATTATAAATATTGCAGGTTTTAAAATTACATTTTTTTATTTTCCGGAGCCCTTTTTGTCCTAACTTCCTAACAGGGGTAAATGCCTCTTTCCTGAAATGAAAAAAGCCCTACCATGGTTCCTGTTTCCACTGGCTGCGGGATTGATTCTTGCCTATACTGTAACCGGGCCAGCCAGGCAGGGTATTGAAGGACATGTATACAGGATTTCTGGTAACCAGATGCCTTCGCCCGATGTCAAACCCACCCCCCCGCAAGGGGTCAAAACAATTTTGTATGTCTTTGATCTGACTAACCTGACCCAGGTAAACAGGCAGGGAGCATCTTCCTTTTATACCTCGGTTGGCACCCGGCTCGTAAAAAAGGCGGAAACAGATTCCAGCGGGTATTTCAAAATTTCTTTACCGCCGGGCAATTACTCCCTGTTTGTAAAAATAGGGAGCCTGTATTATGCCAATTGGTTTGATGGGTCGGACCACATCGCACCCGTTCATGTAAAACCCGGTGAGTTTGCTCAAGTAACGTTTAAGATGGATTATGATGCGTCATATTAGATGTTGGTGACACCCATCATGAATGTACCGACTTTCTTCGGCCTGCTCACTTCCTGCTTTGCCAGTTAACCTTTCATCAAATCATTATACATATATTTTTACGCACAGGTTGCTTGGAATAAGCCCGGTTTTCAAGGTCAGCACAACCTTCAGGCCGGCTTCTTTTTCACTAATAGATGTATATTTGCGTGTTGAATGAACAATGAGGCGCTAACTGATTTGTTTCACAAAGATCCCCGCCTTTTTCGGATTGCGGACAGGCTCACTTTGTCCCAGCCTCAAAAAATATTCCTGAGAAATTTACAGGGAAGTTCTCCGGCATTTGTGATAACTGCCATCTTTAACAACAGCATAACAAGCGCGCTCAATCATGTGGTGCTGTGCAGTGATGCAGAGTCCGCCGCCTATCTTCACAACTCGATAGAGAATCTCACCAGGGGACTGGATATCTTTTATTTTCCTTCTTCTTTTAAGACCAACAGGAACTACCGGTTGCTCAACAGCAGCCACGTGATGCTCCGCACCGAGGCATTGACCAAATGGAGCGCCGGTGGAAATAAAAAGCTGTTGGTCACCTATCCCGAAGCTTTGTTTGAAAAGGTAGTGCTGCCCGAAACACTTTCGGGGAATATCATCCGGATCAAGTCGGGGGATCATATTGACCTGGTGGAGCTGATGGAGAAACTGGTGAGTTATGGTTTTGAGAGAACGGATTTTGTGTATGAGCCCGGCCAGTTCGCACTGCGTGGAGGCATCCTTGATATATATTCATTCGGGAATGAAAAGCCCTACCGCGTCGAACTGTTCGGGAATGAAGTAGACTCTGTTCGCATTTTTGACCCCGAAACACAATTGAGCGAAAGGAGACTGCTTTATGTGAACATTATCCCGAATATCGAAACACAGTTCAGGGAACAGCGCAAAATACCCCTGCTGGATTTTGTAGCCGACAACACCGTGCTTTGGATCGAGGATTGGGATTTTAGCCGACAGCGATTGCAGCAGCAGGAAGAAGAATTACAGCGGTTCCTGGGCGAAGGGGCTGCCGGGGAACAAAGAACTACCCTGCACGAAGAAGAGGATGAAAAAACAATCAGGGTCAGCCTGGGAGCGGACGATTTTATTACTGCGGCGCACCTGGAGGAGCAGCTGGGACCCCGGCATGTTGTGGAATTCGGGGTAAAGAATCATTTTTCCGCTTCGCTGGGAGAGCCATGGGAGGAAACCTTTCATTGCAAGGCGCAGCCTGCTTTCAACCGGCAGTTTGAATTACTGATCAAAGACCTCAAACACTGGGAGTCGCAACAATACGGCATTTACCTTTTTTCGGAAAACCCCCGCCAACTGGAGAGGCTGGATACCATTTTCCGCGACCTCAAATCGGATATCCGTTTCACGCCCGTGTCCACTTCCATACACGAGGGATTCATCGATCATGACCTGAAGATTGTTTGCTACACGGACCACCAGATCTTCCAGCGCTATCATAAGTACAAGGTCAAACAGGCTTACAACAAAAATAAAGCGCTTACGCTTCGCATGCTCCGGGAGCTACAGCCCGGTGATTATATTACGCATATTGATCACGGTGTGGGCGTGTACAGCGGACTCCAGAAAATAGAGGTGAATGGTAAGATGCAGGAGGCGGTCCGCATCATTTATAAGGATAGCGACATCCTGTATGTCAACATCAATTCCCTGCACAAGATCTCCAAATACAGCGGTAAGGAAGGCAGTGTTCCGAAAGTGAACAAACTGGGCAGCGATGTCTGGCAGAAGCTGAAGGAAAAAACAAAAACCAAGGTCAAGGAAATTGCGTTTGACCTCATCAAACTATATGCACAGCGGAAGGCTGAACAGGGTTTTGCCTTCTCACCCGATAACTACATGCAAACCGAACTGGAAGCATCTTTTATTTATGAGGATACTCCCGATCAAAGCAAAGCAACGATCGATGTAAAAAAAGATATGGAACAGACCGCCCCCATGGACAGGCTGGTGTGTGGGGACGTAGGATTCGGCAAAACGGAGATTGCCATCCGTGCGGCTTTCAAAGCCTGTTGCGATGGAAAACAGGTGGCCATATTGGTGCCCACCACCGTTCTGGCCCTGCAGCATTACAAAACCTTTAAAGACCGGTTAAAGGATTTCCCCGTGACCGTAGATTACGTGAACCGGTTCAAGTCCACCCGGCAAAAAAAGGAAACGCTCAAAAAGCTGGTGGAAGGGAAAATAGACATCATCATCGGCACCCACGCCCTGCTGGGAAAGGAGGTGGCCTTTCGCGACCTGGGCCTGCTGGTGGTGGATGAAGAACAAAAGTTCGGGGTGGCCCATAAGGAAAAGATCAAAACCCTCCGCACGCATGTTGACTGTCTGACGCTAACGGCAACGCCTATCCCAAGAACGCTGCAGTTTAGTTTGATGGGCGCCAGGGATCTCAGCATTATCAACACGCCGCCGCCAAATCGGCAACCGATCCAGACGGAGGTACATGCCTACAGTGAAGACCTGATCCGTGACGCCATCTATTATGAAACGGAACGGAACGGCCAGGTGTTTTTTATCTACAACCGGATACAGGGGCTGGCCGAAATGGCGGCCATGATCCAATCGCTCTGCCCCGACCTGTCTATCGGCTATGCGCATGGGCAGATGGAGGGGCACGAGCTGGAGCAGCATATCCTTGACTTTATCGATAAAAAATACGATGTACTGGTTTGTACCAACATCGTGGAGAGCGGGGTGGACATTCCCAACGTCAATACCATCATTGTAAACAATGCCCACCAGTTTGGGTTAAGCGACCTGCACCAGTTGCGGGGGCGGGTGGGCCGGAGCAATAGGAAGGCCTTCTGTTACCTGTTCATTCCTTCCATGGCCACGCTGCCCGCCGACTCCAGGAAGCGGTTGCAGACCCTGGAACAGCACAGCGAACTGGGAAGTGGCTTCCA
>DATJYH010000164.1:0-13191 GCA_035499675.1 Puia sp. | reverse complement strand
AAATCCCCTACCGGCGGTGCTGCAAAGGGTATCCCTTTGAAAGAAATCACATGGCTGACAGGATCGGTTGTTCCGGAAATAAAACCGCCCTGAACCCGGATGACGGCAGGAAGCGTTTGCCGGTTGACACCGGGCGTAAACGAAGCTGCAAATAATAAAAATACCAGAAACAAAATGATCCGCATAGGAAAGTCAGCATTTGGTTTGAATTTTCAAAGTCGATGGTCGTCACAAATAGTAAAGAACATTTTTTTATGCGAATGGTTTTGCAGCCAGTCTGTTTTTTCTGACCTTTTCGTCCTGTTGTAAAAATGATATCACAGATGTTTAACAGTAATTTTGAATGAATTATGAGGGCTTTGGCTTAGTTTGCCGTCTTGATCCGTCGTGTAGCCAAAACAATGAAAATCCACCACGCATGAAACAATTGTGCTTAGGGATCCTGCTGCTGCTTTTTCCTTTTCTGATCATGGCCCAGGTGAAACACACCATCAGCGGTACCATTCGTGATAAAAATTCAGGCGAAGGGTTGATCGGCGCCAACGTGGTATTGCTGGAACTTCCGCGCTCTGGCGCCATTTCCAACGCCTATGGGTTTTATTCCATCAGCATTCCGGCAGGTCGCTATACCATGGTAGTCAGTTTTACGGGCTACCAGCCGGATACCGTGCCGGTGGTGTTGCAAGGCGACCTGAGCCTGCCCGTAGCACTTGTGCAGCGCGGGGCAGAGTTGCAGGATGTAGTGATCACTGCAAGACGGAAAGATCAGAACGTAGTGCAACCGTTGATGGGTGTCCAACGGCTTTCGATGAACGAAATCAAAAACATCCCGGTATTATTTGGGGAGAAGGATATTCTCAAAACCATCCAGCTCCTGCCGGGCATTAAATCTGCGGGTGATGGCAACAGTGGTTTTTTTGTCAGGGGTGGTACGGCCGATCAAAATCTGATATTACTGGATGAGGCCACCGTTTACAATGCCTCCCACTTGCTGGGTTTCTTTTCCACCTTCAATTCCGATGCAGTAAAAGATGTGACCGTATACAAGGGCGGTATGCCTGCGGAATACGGGGGCAGGCTTTCTTCGGTCGTGGACGTAAAAATGAATGATGGTAATAACCAGCGTTATGCAGTAAGCGGTGGCATTGGCCTGATATCGACGCGGGTAAATGTGGAAGGGCCCATTGTGAAAGATGAAGGTTCCTTCACCGTGAGCGCCCGACGCACCTATGCAGATCTGTTTCTTAAACTCTCACGTGACAGTACGATCAACCGGAACCGGTTGTATTTCTATGACCTGAATGCAAAGGCCAACTATAAGCTGAACGACAACAACCGGATCTATCTCTCCGGTTATTTCGGAAGAGATGTGTTGTCGTTTGCGGACGTCTTCGGTATCCAGTGGGGCAATTCCACAGCCACGGTGCGGTGGAACCATATTTTTAACCGGCGGCTTTTCTCCAACACCTCGTTCATCTACAGCAATTACAATTATGTCATCAACATCAACCAGAACAATGACAACCTCAACCTGGTTTCCATCATCCGCGATCTTTCGCTGAAGGAGGACCTGCAGTACTACATCAACCCCGACAATACACTCAGGTTCGGGTTCAACATCATTCATCACACTTTTTCGCCCGGAATCCTGAACTCCTCCGAGAACTCGAGCTTTAACTCATTGTATCTCCCCAAAAAATATGACCTCGAAAGTGCCGTTTACGTTGCACATGAATGGTCGCCGGGCGACAAATGGCATTTCAACTATGGACTCAGGCTATCGGTCTTCACCGTGCTGGGTCCTGGTAATTTTTATACTTACGACAAGAACGGCAACGCCATTGATACGGCCACCTACTCTTCCGGTACAGTCGTGAAGAACTATGTAAATCCCGAGCCCCGTGCGTCCCTGAGTTACCTGCTGACCCCCACCAGTTCCATCAAGGCCTCGTACACGCGGAACGTTCAGAATGTGCACCTGCTGTCGAATTCCACCACCAGCAACCCCACAGACCTCTGGATCCCCAGCAGCAACAATGTAAAACCGGAAATTGCCGACCAGGAGTCCATCGGTTATTACCGGAACTTCCAAGACAACAAGTATGAGTTTTCATCGGAAATTTATTACAAGACGATGCAGAACCAGATCGATTACAAGAATGGTGCCCTGCTGGTGGCCAATGAAAATGTTGAATCGCAATTGCTCTTTGGCAAGGGCCGCGCATATGGATGGGAGTTATACTTCAAAAAAAGAACCGGCAAGTTCACGGGTTGGGTCAGCTATACCCTTGCCCGCACCGAACTCAAGATCGACAGCATCAACAATGGCAACTGGTATCCTGCCCGGCAGGACATTACCAACGATATTTCCCTGGTAGGCATTTACCAGGTAAGCCGTAAATGGACCCTCTCCGCCACCTGGATCTACTATACCGGCAACGCGGTCACTTTTCCCAATGGCAAATACCTGGTTGACGGAAGAGTGGTATTTTATTATACACAGCGCAACGGGTACCGGATGCCGCCCTATCACCGACTCGACCTGGCCGCCACGCTGCAGGCCAAGAAGACGAAAAAATTCGAAAGCAGCTGGACTTTTTCCGTGTACAATGCCTACAACCGTGCGAATGCCTACAGCATTGTTTTTCAAACGGACCCCTCCGATCCCACCCGGACACAGGCCGTCCAGTATTCGCTGTTTAAGATCGTTCCTTCCGTAACCTATAATTTCAAATTCTGATTCATGAAAACCGTCGTTGTCATAGCCGCCCTGATCCTGTTGCTGCCGGGTGTGTCCTGCAAGAAAGTGATCAACGTGGACATCCACAATGCATCCCCGCAGATCGTGATCGTTGGAGAGGTTACCAATGCTCCCGGTCCCTACCAGGTGAGCATCACCCAAACTGTAAATTTCAACGACTCCAATATTTTTCCGCCCGTATCAGGCGCCGCCGTAATCATCAGCGACGGGATTGGTGTCCGGGATTCACTGACTGAAATCAGCCCCGGGCTTTACCAGTCGCATCCCTATTGGCAGGGAAATTCCGGCAATACTTACACACTTTATGTCAATACGGGCAAGAATACCTATATGGCCTATTCTACCATGCCGGTGCAGGTGCCGTTGGATTCAGTTGGGTTTTTCTATGATAACAACCGAGGCGGCAACACGATCATAGAAGCCATCCCCTATTTCCAGGACCCGCCGGGCGTACGTAATTTTTACCAGTTCACAGAAGCGGTCAACGGCCATCCGCTCAATAAAATTTTTATTTTCAGCGACCAGTTTTCGGATGGCCGGTACATCCGGGAACCTTTATTTGACGACAGCACCCATTCTCACATGCAGTCCAACGACCAGCTTGATCTTAGCATGTATTGCATCGATTCCACCATCTACAGTTATTTCAACAGCCTGCAGCAGATTTCAGGAACAGGCGGTTTTCAATCGGTTACCCCGGCCAATCCGAACAGCAACCTGAGCGGTGGTGCATTGGGATATTTCAGCGCGCATACCATCCAAACCAAGTCGCAATTGGTCCCCTGAAGAATTCAACATTTTTTGTTGAATGAGAAGAAGGCAGCTTACAACGCCACCTGTACCCGAAAACTGGGAACACTGATGGGGCCCTTCCGGTCTTTATTGTAGCCAGGGTTCAGGATCATTTGATAATCCAGCCCCAGCGAGATAAATTTCATCAGGCTTGCCCGGTAAAAGGCCTCAAGGATCTGTTCATGACCATAATTCAGGGCGCCATCGCCAATGATAAAACTCCAGCCTCCTGCCCTAAAATAATCCTGGTGTACTTTTGAAATCCCATTCACCGCAAGAGCCAGTCCGAAATTATCCAGCTGCCGATGCCAGAGTTTCCCCCTGGCATTAATGCCCAGTTGAAGATTCCGGTCAATATCGGTAAACGCCCAGGAGGCGGTCTGTCCATCGTTCCAACCAAAGCGGAAAAAAAAACCAATGTCGCCACCCAGGTCCTGTTCGCCATTGAGAGAGAATCCGTATTTGATGCTGGGGTTGTCGGGTCCTTTTTCGCTGCCGTCCAGGATGGCGATATAGGAACTATCCCCCGACTTCAGGCTGGCAACGACCTCCGAATATCGGGGCGCCCTGGTAATATTCATAAAAGCCGTGAAGCGAATTGCACCCGGTTTGCCCGAAAGCAGGAATCTCTTTTCAAATTCGGCGGTTTGTCCATTGTAACGCCACAGGTTCCAGTCCATTTCCAGACCGTTGGCCAACACCGGCACCTGCACAAAGGCATAACGAACAGCCCATCCCGGTTTCACCAGTTCCACCTCAACACCCGATGTATATCCACGCGTATCGGCCGGAAAATCCCAGGCACCCTGCTGCATGAGGGACCAGTTCAGGAACTGGCTTCGCGCGTCATGATTGTAGGCATTGTCATCAAAGAAGTCTGCCAGACAGAATTTACCCAGGTTTACGGTGATCCTTGAACTGGGAATCATATCCTTTACCTGGTTTACATCATCATCAACCGCCTCACGCCTGCTGTCCCCGATGGCAAAATTCTGCTGGACATATAGCCTGGCGACAAAAGGTGTGGGCGCGGGGTTCCCTACCCGGTATATTTCACCATTGGGAAATCCAGCCGCACCATGGGTCAACGACAAACCTGAACCGCCTGTTAATTCAGGATTGAAATAAATGGCCGCATCCTTCCAGAGTTTTCGCCCCAGGAATAAGGTGGTGGTTACCGATAATGCATGTTCTTTATTGCTGTCGAGGCTGGAAGGGCCGGCGTATGGAAAATGATAGAAGCCATGCCACTGGTCTACGATACAGGTCTGGAAGTGCGCAGACCAGTTTCCACTGGAATCAAATACATATTGTGAAAACACCGCAAGCGAACAGATCTGTAAAATACCGATGGAAATAATTCTCTTCATCACAGCAGTTTATCGGGCCAGTAAGAAAACGATTTAGTACGAAAAAAAAGGTTCAGCCAGGTTAAGAAATTATTATGTGCTGAAGAACAGAATGCTGCCGGTTCCCCCGCTGGCAATCACTCTCCTCCCATTACCGGGGCGCAAATATAAACAATTTGGCCAGAGACACCGGTATATCACATATACTTCCACGTCAAATTTGCGCTCTTGACATTTCCAAAAACCTGTTTAATTTTGAGCGGCCATCTAATCCATCCTCTTCCAAAACAATTTCTGGTTATTTCATTCCACGCAATCCCTTGTATGATGGTGCAGAGCTTCTGATCAAAGGCAGTCCGCCGTATACCCCGGCTCCATTCTTCCATCCATAAACGCTATTTATATGGCAAAAGAAAAAAAGAAATCAGGATCAAAGAAATCAAAGACAGCTCCGGCCAGCAAAATGAAATACAGGCCAAGATCGGCGGCAAACAAAAATTTCAAGCCACAACGGCCATTTGGAGATGCAGTCGCCGCCCCCAAACCAGACCCCGATTTTGCCCTGATACCTTCCAGTCACAAAATGCCCAAAGATCTCAGCTATGATTTGCAGAAGGCCATCGGGAAACAGGAAATATCCAGGATCACTGGTGCCGGTAAGATGGTTTTTCACACCGTGGGAGATACAGGTGACGTGAATGGTCTCGGTATTACAAAGGATCTCGCCGTTCAAATGGAAACACAGTACAAAAGTACCGATCCCGGCAGGCCCTCCTTCTTTTTCCACCTGGGGGATGTTGTGTATTACAATGGCGTTTCCACGGACTACCGTGACCAGTTTTATGACCCTTATAAGACCTATCCCCCCGTGATCTTTGCAATCCCGGGCAATCACGACGGACAGGTGATCATCAATAAAGGTGATCCCCCGGACCCGGAACCTTCGCTCACCGGGTTTTTCGACAATTTCTGCGATAACCAGCGAAGTAAAACACAGTCTTCACCCTATCGCTATTCGATGGATCAACCCTGGGCTTATTGGGTGCTTAATACACCATTCGCCACCATCATCGGTTTATACTCAAACGTAGATGGTACCCTTGACAAGTGGAATGACAATGCGCATCCGCAATTCAACTGGTTCATCCATCAAATGCAACAGGCCGATAAAAACAAATGCCTCGTGCTGGCCGTACACCATAGCCCCTATTCACTGGATTCGGAGCATGGCGGGTATCCGGATATACTCGATGCCATCGACCAGGCGGTCGCCAAAGCAAACGGGCGTTACCCGGATCTTGTATTATCCGGGCATGTGCACAACTACCAGCGTTTTCACAGGCTGGTCAGTGGCAAATCTTATATCCATATTGTGGCCGGTGCTGGCGGTTACGCCTCGCCTAAAACGATGCACAAGCTCCAACTGAATCCGCAAACAAACGCTAAGATCTCCGTCAATCCGCCATTCCAGGCCAATGAAGCAGGTGTTAGCCTGGTAAGTTATAACCAGGACCTGCCGGGCTTTTTGCGGATCAGCATCGACCAGCGATCCATCACCGGGGAATATTTTATCAACGATACAACGGGGGGTGATCAGTCAGCCAGGGCGTTTGATACCTTTCATTTTGACTATATCAAAAAGATCATCTCCTGACAAAGCCGTCCGGAGGCGGATCAAAAACAGCCAGGCCTTTCGCAGCCTGGCTGTTTTTATTTGAGCATCATTTCTCGTATATACCTGACCGGGGCACTTCCATGGCTTAGGAATTGCTCATGAAAATCTTTCAGGCGGTACCTGTCTCCCATTTTATTTTTATAGGTGTCGCGGAGTGAAAGGATTTCAGTGAGGCCGGTAAAGTAAGAGCAGAGCTGTACCTGTGAAATGCTGGCGCGATGGTATTTCTCCGCCACCTGCGCTTCTTCCTGGAAGGTTTCATGGACCAGCAGGTGCTGCACATCTTCTTTCGACCAATGAAGACATTGCAGGCCGTAGTCCACCAGCACGTTGCCGAGTTCCCGGAGTCGCCATTTATACAATACCAGTTTGAGTTCGGGCGCATAATCGCCCCAGCCATTTTCTACCATCATTTGTTCGCAGTAAACCGCCCAACCCTCGATCATGGCACCATTCTGGAAAACAGACGTGATCCTGTTGTTTGATTTTTTCTGGTTGTAGACCCCCTGCAGGCAATGCCCCGGCATGGCTTCGTGAATGGAAAGTAATTGCAGGGAATAATTGTTGTATTCTCTCAATTCGCTCTCTGCCGCGGCGGCCGGCAATTTACTGAGATCAGAAACATTGTAGTAGGTAGTACCTGATGAAAGATAGGGCGGCGTGAATTCGGCGTTGGCCAATGCCACCCCGGCCATGAACGCAGGCATGACGCGGACCACCAGCGGATAACTGCTGTCGTAGTCAAAAAGATCCCTGGTTATAATAAAATGTTCCAGCCGGTGCACCATGCCCGTTGCCACCTGCACTACCTCCCCCGGCGCCGCATGCTGCAGCGCGATCTTATCCAAAACTATCCTGACCAGGTCCAGGGAATCTTTTGGCTTAGGTTGCCCCCCGCCATATTTTATCCAAAGAGAGTCAGCCATCCGGAACATCTCCCCGTGATAATATTTTTTGGCCGAATCCGCTTTGGCAAACATCTCCTCCGGGCTGTAGTCCGTGACCAGGTCATACCGGAATTTTGTCCTGAATAAATCCTTCCCAATCCTGAAATCGCGGAAGTCGCTGTTTTTATCCGTCAACATTTTTCTCAGGGAGGCTGTATATGCTTTAATGGCCGATACCGCCGTGGTGATTCGCCGTTGCAAACTGTCCTGTTCGGCCGCAGGTAAGGCCGCAGCACGGATGGAATCTCTCAGCCCATCGCCAAATACATCCAGGCTTCCTTCATTTTGCTGAATGGCCAGTTCGGTATATTCCCGGCTCGGGCGCCGGATGGTTTGCAACGCTGCCGCATAATAACCCGGCGCGTCTCTCAAATGGGCAGAGAGGTCACGCAATCTTGCTGCAAGCGGAGCATAGGGTTGGGTAAGGATATAATAGCATCCGGCTCCGATGTTATAACCTGAGGGATCCCATTGCTGAAGTTTAAAGGTATCGGTGTACCAGATGCCGCTTTCCAGGCGATTTTCAATGACCCGGTAACTGATCTGGTGATCATTGGACAGCCTGGCGTAGTCAAAGGTTTTTAAAGAATCCAGCCACTGTTCATCCCACGCCACATCCTGTTCAAACCATGCACTGTCCGGAATGGGCAGCCGGTCATAATATTTGCCATAGCCGACGCCAATAGCGTCCCCCGGATTTTCTTTCCAAAAGGAATCCAGGAATCTCAATTGGAAACTGCTAAAAAGTGAGTCCGGCTCGGTTTCCGCCCCCGTAGGTATTTTTTGCCTGGGGCTGCAGCTGCTGAGCCACATCATACATGCCAGCCATCCGCAAATGACAGAAGCACGCATGTAGCAGGTCCTGGTTATGAAGATCATGGGATTGTTTTACTTGGTCATTAAATCCTTTTTTAGGGCAGGCTAACGGTTATGAATAGTGCTTTCAAGCGTAGCAAATGATAAACAGGAGAACCGTCCCCGGTGTTCCGCAGGCAGTCATGTTGATTACCTTATTTATAAAATTACAGATTTTCGTTGTTCACCGGGAATGAACAAAAGAGGGGTATTTGATGCCGGCCAGCAATCAGACCGCCTTTACCGGTAACGTCACATCTAAACGGCAGCCCTCACCGGGGGCGGTTTTCAGTTTAATCTGCCCCTGGTAAAATGCTACGGAGTTATAGACCCTGTTTAGCCCTATACCCTTTTTAATTTCATCCTGGTTGAAACCCTTGCCGTTGTCGGAGATGGAAAGATGAATAGAAGATTCTTCAACCGCCAATTCAACCCATGCCAGGTCGGCGCCCGAATGTTGAAGGATATTGCTGATTTTATCCTGGATGATGCGGAAGAGGCTCAGCCTGATTTCCCAGGGTAGGCGTTGTTCGTCGACGACCTGTTTTGGTTCAAAGTTGATCCAGATATTCTTAGTTCCATTTACTTTATCAATGTAATCCTGGATGGCCATCACCAATCCCAGGTCCTTTAGCGCATAGGGCGTCAGGTCGCGGGCCATGTTCCTGATTTCCCCGATGGCCTGCTGCAGGTACCCATAACAGCCTGCGATGGACAATCCTGCCTCCGCGGGTTCTGCGGCGGCTATTTCCAGCAGGAGTTTCGCCGAAGCAAGCATCTGGCTGACATTGTCCTGGAGTTCGAATGCAATTTCTTTTCTCTCCTTTTCCTGTGCATCCAGGATCGCCTGGACGATTTCCTGCTTCCTGTTTTTTTCTTCTTCCAGCAACCTGTTCTCCAGGCGGCGACGTTCGGAAACATCCTGTACAGCGCCGATCATCCGGATCGCCCTGCCTTGTTCGTCGCGCAGGATAAAGGCCTTGTTGATGACCGTTTTGCAGCCTCCATCGGCGCAAAGCGCACGATATTCCTGCTGCCAGCGGTCCGTGGTTCCTTCCAGCGCATCCTGAAGCCGATGCGTCAGTTCGGCCTGGTCATCCGGGTGTGCGGGTACGATGCCCTGGCTTAGCGGCTCCGTAATATTCGCATATCCAAACATGTCAGTATACCCTTCGGTACAAAAAACCTCCTGGCTTCGCAGGTCAATATCCCAGATAACGTCCGAGGTGGCCTGGTTGGCATAATGATATCGTTCATTGACCGCTTCCAGTTCCCGTCGGGTCATTACCTGTTCGGTGATATCGATGGCTGTGCCGCCGATCAGTTGCTTCCCGTTTTGAATCCCGAGTGGAAATTTGATGACATGATAAATGACCCTGCTCCCATCCGGTTTCCGACCCTCCTCAATGGTATCGATGGCCCTGCCGGCCTCCAGCATCAATCGATTGTTCCGGATATAGGTTTCTACGAGGTCTGGCGGAAATTGCTGAAAAATATTTTGTCCGATGATGTCCTCTTTCAGCTGGTAGGCTGCCAGGTAGGGCGGGTTCATATAATGTACAATGCCGCTTTCATCGATGATCCATGTCAACGCTGGGGTGTTCTCCATAAAGGAGTGAAATTCCTGTCGCGTTTTCAGCAGGTTGCCCGCGAGGTGCATGGCATTTACGGCATCGGCGCCCATGAAACCGACGTTCGCAGCAGGCCGGGATAAAAACCGGCCATCGCCCGTTATTTCTCTACCCATCAGGCTAACACTGGACCCTTCGGCGGAAGCTGGTTCAGCGCTGCATTCCAACCGGAAATATTTTTCGGCCCCTGTTTTTTTCACTCGCAGATCCACAGTAAAAACCTTTCCCGGTGCTGATAGGCAATCGGCCATGATCTCTTCAAACAGGCACAGATCCTCTTCCAGCAACAGGTCCTGGATATGTATAACCCGCGTATCCTTAGGTTCCTCCATCCATGATTTCCTGAAACAGGGATTGGCATCGAGCACGCGGAAAAATGGATCGACCAATGCAAAAAGGATTTCATGGGAAGATGCCAGGAGCTCTGGCATAGACAGTTGGGTTAGCGTTGCCATGGTTTTGGGGAGTGGGCTGTTCTCAGCGAAAATTTCGCAAATATCAGGTTTTACCGGCATCCGGATAATGATAAACACCTCTTTAACAAAATAAGTCCGGTTTTGACCCATTAGGACTCTTTGCCGCCGTATCGTTGCCGCTTTTCTCAAATATTTATGGTAAATTATGCGCCCTTATCATTGGGTGGTATGCGAAAAAAAAAGATTCGATCCAACATCAGGGTAAGATTCAGCCATATCAGGCAGTCGCTGGACAAACTGCCGGCATATTTTCATGCCGATGATGTGCATCAACTGAGGGTGGAAATAAAAAAACTAAAAGCATTGCTGCAGTTGACAGCCAGCGGACGGAACAGGAGTAAAAAACCAGGACTTCCCGGACCTTTGAAAAAATTTTATCGCCGGATGGGCAGCATCAGGAGCCTCCAGCTCCAGACGGATATAATTCGGAGGCTGCAGCCTGCTCCGGACCAGCATGTGGAGGCCTACCTCCAATTGCTCGCGGCCGAGCTGGAAAATCAAAAATCAAAGGCGGTTTCAGACCTGCCAGGTTCAACCCGATTGGACGCCGAGCAGCAACAACTGATCGATCGGCTTCCTGCCGGAGTCAGCAAAACGAGGGTCAGAAAATTCCTTCGTCTCAAAAAGCATAAAATAGCCCGGATCCTGGAAGGCAAACCCCAATACGAGGAATTTCACCGGCTGCGTAAACTCATGAAAACCCTCCAGTATAATAAGCGTTCGATTCAGCCGCTTGTTGAAGGATTTGACCCGGTCGCGTTGCGCGAGGTAACCGATCTGCTCGGACGCTATTGCGATGCCTGCCAGGCCCTCCGGGATTTCAGGCGATACAGTCGTAAGCTGCCGGTGATCGATCAACCAGGCCTGAAGGTCATTGAAGCAGGGTTTGTGAAGGAAAAAAATAAATTATTGAGAGCGTTGAAAAGAACGCTTCCCCGCCTCCGGGTGTTACTTGAAGACAGACCGATCACCCGCACTAAAACAGTCGGCACAGTCACTGCTAAAAAGAGCGATTTACCCGGTGAGATCATTCCCCTGCCCTAGCATCCGGTTCACCCGTGAATACATGTTGCTTGTTCGCAACCGGATGAACCATCCCGCGCATCTTTCCCCCGAAAAAAACGAGGAATTTCTCGAGGCATGCGAGACCTATATCAACCGGCTCAGAAAAAACGGAAATACTAAGGCCGCGCAACCGATGGACCGCGAAGGGAAATCCCGAATTCAGGCATACACAAACTGCCGGGATTGAAGTGCGACCCCCTAAAACAAAGGAAGCAACAACCAGGTTCAGTTATCCGGGGAAGCACTAAGATCTGCCTGGCATTGCAGCGGCTGCGGTTACTGCAGCCTATTTCGAAAATCCCCAGTCCAGCACCCGCCTGAGGAATTTTTTGTCCTGGATGATCCAGGTCACCTCGTAGCTGCCTGTTTCATCCTTGTTCAGCATGTACACGTATACCGTTCGTTTATCAGCAGAGAGGTATACCGCATCCTGCGAGGAAATATTCCCGGAAGCGTCGCGGTAGGTAAACCCGGGGTTAAACAGATCGGCTAAGGCGGTGGGCGGAACCTGGACCGTGTCCTTGCCGAATAATAATGTTACAGCGCCGATTCCGGTATTCGGCATCATTCCATAATTCCCGTAAAACGGCTTACCGTCGATCTTTACCAGGTGCTTTGCCTCAAAGGCAAGCTTATGACGCGTGGGCAGGAATACGGCAGACCGGATGGTTACCCGGATGTTAGCACTGTCAAACACAATAAAATCGCTGCCATATTGAACCGCCGGTAATCGCTTCAGGGGTGGCTGGGCCAGGCTTTCCTCAATGCCCCCAATTGTAAAGGTAGCAAGGTCCGCCCGGATGCTTTTATCATAGATCCTGGAAAAACTTTCCGTCTTCCTGCGGTAATCATTCCAGTCCTGATCCTGTGCCAGGCAAAGGAATCCATAACAAAAAAACAAAACGGTTAAAACGCCGCGCATAAAATTTTAAATTAAGATAACAGGGCTAAACTTACAGAAAAATCCGGGTCTCCTGCGTTTCAGGTATGTTATTGTTGCGATGGCTTTTTCCGGAAATGACCGATCCACATCTATCGTAATATCAGTAAATTTATGCTGTTCATGCATGGGATGCCCCATGTACAATTCAAGCTTATGACATACGATCAAATTGTTGAGCTGATCGGGAAGGGAAATGAAAACCTCCTGACGCATGTCTGTTCAACCATTCCCAGGGACAGCCTTCACCTGCCCTCACCGGATTTTGTAGATGCCGTTTTCAGCGATACCAACCGCAGCAATCCAACGTTGAGAAACATCCAGAGTCTTTTCAGCCATGGCAGGCTCGCCCACACCGGGTATCTTTCCATCCTGCCTGTTGACCAGGGTGTGGAACACAGCGCCGGTGCCTCCTTTGCCGCCAACCCCATGTATTTTGATCCGGTGAATATCGTGAAGCTGGCCATCGAAGGCGGATGCAATGCGGTGGCCTCTACTTTTGGCGTGCTGGCGATGGCCGCCAGGAAGTATGCGCACAGGATTCCTTTTATTGTAAAGATCAATCACAACGAACTCCTTACCTACCCCAATAAGTCTGACCAGATCATGTTCGGAAAGGTCCGCGATGCCTGGAACATGGGTGCGGCAGCCATCGGTGCCACCGTATATTTCGGGTCGCCTGAATCTACGCGTCAGATCA
>DATJYH010000163.1:0-5287 GCA_035499675.1 Puia sp. | reverse complement strand
TCAGTTCGCGAGATCCTTTCATGCGGCGGAAATGATCTATTCCAAAACAGATTAATGGGTTTGCACTAATTTTAGGAGACAGACCATGCCTTGCATGGTCCTATAATTTCAACACGCATGCCAGACATCTTTCACAATCTCTTCATCCACGCCCCCATGGAAGAAGTATACCATAGCATCAGCGACCCGGAAGAACTGGATCAATGGTGGACAAAAAGGTCATCCGGCAAGCCGGAATACGGTGCCGTATATACGCTGTTTTTCGGACCCAAACACGACTGGCGTGCCGTGGTGACCCTGGCGGAACCTGGCAAGGCCTTTGAAATACAGATCAACCATGCCGATTCACACCCCGCCTGGGTCGGGACCCGGATTGGATTCGTGCTCTACCAGGAATCCAGGTCGCTCACAGAAGTGGAGTTTTATCATATTGGCTGGCCCGCCGTCACCGAAAACTTCCGGGTGTCCAGCTATTGCTGGGCCATGTACCTGCGGATCCTGAAACGCTGGCTGGAGGTTGGGGAACTGGTCCCTTATGAAGAAAGGCTGAAAGTGTGAGGCAGTCCTGTGCCTGATTTATCAGCCGGGTTCGGGTAGGTCAGCATGTTAGGGTATGGATTAATTTCCCTATTTTCAGTGCATGAAAAAGATTTTCGCACTATTCTTATCAGCCGTTCCTGTCATCGCCTGCAACAACAAGCCCGATGCGCTTCACCTGAACGGAACCTGGCGCCTGCTCTCGGGGACTACGATCACCAAAGGCGATACTACGGTAACAGATTATACAAAAGATCATAACATGATCAAGGTGATCAATGATTCACATTTTGCCTTTCTGAGTCACCGGGTGGGTGAACCAAAGGACTCCTCCAACCAGTTTGACGCAGGAGGCGGAAGTTATACGCTGACAGGCGATCAGTATGTTGAACACCTCGACTTTTATGGCGACAAGGTATGGGAAGGCAAGACCTTTACTTTTACCGTGAGCCTTCACCAGGATACGCTGATACAGCAGGGACTTGAAAAAGTGGACAGTGCAGGTGTGAACCGGGTGATCATTGAAAAATATGTACGCGTCCGTCAGTAGCCCGGACTGATGATGTGTATGAAAATATCCGGATACCCACATTCCGCGAACCTACAATCTTGTGAACATGAATACAGCCGAATTAAAAAGTCTGCAGGCGCCCCTGAAGGAAAAATACAAGGCGGAGCCGGGCGCTGCCTTGATCACGCTCAAAGCCCAGGGCAGGATCGGCGAGGGTATCTCCTGCAATGTAGAAACTGGTCGTGCGCTGGTGGAAGCGGGTCTTCATCCAGCTACCGGCGGCACCGGTTTGCTGGCCTGCTCCGGCGATATGTTGCTGGAAGCACTGGTAGCCTGCGCCGGTGTTACACTTCGTGCGGTGGCTACCGCTATTGGTATTGATATCAAAGATGGGACCGTCCGCGCGGAGGGCGATCTCGACTTCCGCGGCACATTGGGAGTTTCCAAAGAAGCCCCCGTTGGATTTATCGCCATCCGGCTGATCTTTGATCTCGATTGCGAGGCCAGTCCGGAACAAATGGAAAGTCTTTCTAAATTGACGGAAAGATACTGCGTGGTGTATCAGACCCTGACCCGTGGAGTACCTGTAACCACCAGTTATCATCTCGCTTAGTAAAAGCAGTATGACAAACCTGTTTGTATAACCTTCCACCTCCTGTTATAAGCCCGAAAGTCCGGGCATGTTCTACACGCCGGACGATGCGGGACCTGCTAAACCGCCTGACCGTTATTGCGCAGTGGCCGGGCTGATCACGTTTTCCACTTCGTATACATTGTTGATCGGAAAACCTCCCTTTTTTGCATGTTCCTTCAGCAATTCGATGCTTTCTGCTTTGTACACGCAGAAAATCTTGTTGTCTGTTACATAGCTCTGTATCCACTGAATGCCGGGTCCCATATCCTTTAATACGGAACAGGAAGTTTTGGAGATGTCTTTTAGTTTTTCTGCGGTAAACTGGCCGGCGCCCGGGATATTCCGCTCGATGACATAGGTTTTCATGGTTGTTTGCGTTTGATGGTTGGTGTTAGGATCGCCTGCGGAAGCAGACATTTGACCGAAGGAAGAAAAGCAGGTGAAAAGCAGGGCAGCAGTGAGCAGGTGCAGGTGTTGGGTGAACTTTTTCATAAAAAGTGTTTTTGGTTTAACGAATAACCAAATGTAATAGGAAGATTCCCCCCATCCCTATAACAAACGATCCAATGAATGGTAAAATTGAACCAGGCCGGAACTGCTCACTGCAGCAGATCCTGGTATACGGCCGGCAGGAGGCCGTACTTCTTTTTAAAGCACTTGGTAAAATAGGAAGGGCTGCTAAAGCCGCAATCGAAGGTGGCCTGGGCGATGTTGAAGGACTGTTTTCTCAGCAATTCCCGGGCTTTGTTAAGCCGGAATTCTCTCAATAAAAGATTGGGCGGCATGCCCCAGAAAAATATTGTTTTGCGGTAGAGCTGGGATTTGCTCATGGCCATGGCCTGGCAGAATTCGGTGACATCAAAATCACACTCCTGCCAGTTTTTTTCAAGGGTTGCGAACAGCGCGGACAGCAGGGCTTCATCCTGTGGCGGGAGGCTCAGAAACTGTTGCTGGTCCATCTGCGGGTAATCCCGCCCCAGCAGCGCTTTCACGGCAGCGGAGATCACGATCCTGTTTTGATGGATGATGCTGTTAAGCTGACGGGCAAGCTGCAGGGTATCTCCAAACAACTGATCGCTTTTTTTCTCCACCGGTTCCCCGGCGTTGATGACCATGCTGAAACCTGCGAGATTTCTTTCTTCTTCGGAAAGGTTCTCGCGGATCTGCAGGGCGCAGGCAACGGCAGTGGCCGCCGACGCAAAGGAAGCAATAAAACCATGTCCGCTGTGTTCCACTTCACGCCCCCCTGCGTTGAACAGTTGCTGCCGGATGACCGCATGCTGATTTTTCAGCAATTGATCGGCGCTCTCCCGCCCAAGGCGATGTTGCAGCAGTAACGTATCTGTTCTGTCGGTAACCAACAACACGCGGAATGCCGGGTCGCTGAATACCTTTAAACCGTTGGCAGAAAGTGCTGCGTCCTGGGGATCGGTGATGCGGCCGAGAAAGGATTCTACGAGGTCATCCCTGACTTCGATGACCTTGTGCGGCACCAATCCGTGCGACATCCGGTGCATTTCCTCCACAATGGATTTATCAGGCGCTTCGATAAGACAAAAGGCAACACCCCTGTTTGCATCCAGCCAATAAGTCATGGCCTTGCATTGATAATCATCCTGGATAAGCATATCCTTCCGGTGGGCCTCAGCCAGGTCCAGCGCCTCCGCGCCCGGAACATGATGAATATCCATATAGATTGGCATAGCCGCTGATTAAGGTTTGTGATGCGTAGAAACTGCTGGCGGCCTTTTTTTCGGGATGATCCGTCAGCGTCAAAACAATATAATCATTCTATGCAATACACAGAAAGATTTTAACATTCAGCCCCGCAAATATTAGTCCATAACATCAATAGGATGCAATATTTTAAAAGCCATGTTTGTTAAACCAGGTAAGTGCATACCCGGCCACCTCGGACCAGCCATGGTCCAGGATCAGGGAATGGCCGCGACCGGTAAACAATTTGAATTCAGTATCCAGCGAAGGATCATATTTTTTTGCTGAAGCCCTGCCCAGGATGAGTGGAGCGATATGGTCTTTTTCGCCCCCGGTAATCAGGAGCGGCCCCCGCCCCTTGTTTTTCGTATCCACTTTTGTTTCGGAACCCGCAAAACTGGCCGTGGCCGCCTGGAACAGCGGGCGGCAAGGAGCGGGTATCGTCCACCGTTCATAGATCTCCCTCGCCTCCTGTTCCGGTACTGCATTGGCAAAGCCATAGCGGAATTGTCCGAAAGTGAGCGATACTGCCTTTTTAACATTGAATGGATTCCCCAGAACGGGCAGGGAGGCCCGCAGGGCGGAAAAAGGCAACTGCCAAACCCCTTTCATGGGAGCAGGGTCGATGGCCACGGCCGCAGCCGCAATGCCCCTTCCCAGCAATACCTGTGCAATCAGTCCACCAAAGGAATGACCGATCAGGAGTGGTGGTTCCGGCAGGGAGGCGATGACCCTGGCGTAACTGTCTGCTACCTCGGTCACCCCCCGGTTGGCGATGGCTCCCGGGTTGGCGCGGGATTCGGCCACGGTGGTCCCATCTCCCGGCCAGGCCGGGTTAATGGTCGCATACCCATGACTGTTAAAAAAATCCATCCATGGCTGCCAGGAACCGGCATGGATCCATAGACCGTGAATAAATACAATGGTCTTCTTTTGCATAAATGATGGTTGTCAGGAGTTGAAAAAGAAAGATAATGATTTTTTGCCGGCCCTGGATATTTCCCCGGATTGAATATGGATGACCGATGCGTTGAACAAACGGCAGTTCTAAAGCCTCGCCAAAATCCTACCTTTGATCTCTCAATCCACCGGTTATGCCAGTTAGACAAACAAAAACCAGTTTCGCCCCCATGCTTTCCATTCCCAGGGGGACCATGGATGTTGACTTCTACAAAAATGCATTGGGTGCAACCGAACTGCGGCGCTGGAGCAACGATGACAAGAGCATCCATGTGTCAGAACTACTGTTGGACGGCGCGCTGTTTCACCTGCATGAAGAAAATTCCGTCAAGGGTACGTTTTCTCCAAAAACCCATGGAGGTGTTACCACTACCATTGGATTGCTGGTAACCGATGTGGATGCTGTGATGAACCGCGCGCTGAAAGCAGGTGCGAAACTGATCGATGCCGCGCAGGACTATGACTATGGATACCGCCAGGGTGAAATAGAAGACCCTTATGGCCATCACTGGCTGATCGAAGCCGTGATTGAAGCGAGCTGACCGCTCACAACCATAAAACCGCAAACAACACGATCAGTGCGGGTCCCAGCAATCCCACCAGGAGACCTCCTTTCAATAATTCTTTTTGCTCAATCATGCCCGTACTATAGGCAATCGCATTGGGCGGTGTCGACACCGGCAACAGGATACCGGTGGAGGCAGAGAGGGCAATGATGACGGCGATCTGTTTTATATGATCGGGCATCAGGTAAATACCCAGCGGTATCAGGATGGTGCCGGTGGCAGTATTGCTCATGATATTGCCAAAGATCATGGTCAGGTAAGCAAATATGAGATAGAGGACAATCGGCGGCAACGGCGAACCGACCAGGTTCCGGGAAAAATGTTCCAGCAAGTGTGTCTCCTGCAGCGAGAGGCCTAATGAAA
>DATJYH010000162.1:0-4697 GCA_035499675.1 Puia sp. | reverse complement strand
CACTTTTGGATGCAAGCACCATTTCCCCACCCCCTGATGTCGTTGACACATTACTGATGGTCACCGACGAATCATTCAGCAACTGGTTCCATTGTTTCCAGCTGTTGAAATCCCGGATTACCGCCGCCGTTTTTTCTTTGGAAGCGGGTACTACAATCACCCTTGAAATCCTGATATGCGACGGAAAAAGTGCAAACACAAAACTTACCACGAGAAAGAGAAGCAGGAAGCTGAAGAGGGCTAGTCGGAGGTAACGCATTTTGTATCTGGTTAAAAAATGGAGCGCTTAAAAAAGAATGACAGTTTACAGTTGACAGCCTTTTAATGCCGATTTGATCAAAATTGGTATCTTACCTCCCATCCATCTGTCATCTAATCCCCCCTCTCACTCCCACTTAAACACCTTCACCGCCACGGCGTACACCAAAATACCCCAAAGTGTCAGGATGCCCAGTTGTTTTCCGCAATCGTATAAGTGAGCTCCTTCAAATGCTACATTCCGCATGGCATCGTTGAGTTGTTTGAGGGGCAGGATTTCACAGCATTTCTGCAGCCATACGGGAAAAGCGTCCGTGGAAAAAAAAGTCCCGCCCAGCAGGAACTGTGGCATGGTGATCAGGTTGGCAAAGGGAGGTATGGAGCCTTCGTTTTTTGACACACTGCTCACGATAAAACCAAATCCCATGAAAACAATCAACCCCACAAAACTGAGGACGATCATTTCCAGGAAGGTCTGCAGGCCATTGATCAGTGTAAATTTAAAAACATAATGCCCAATGAGAATGATGACGACGGCCGTCAACAGTTGGAACAACACCCTGCTGAGGGCCTCCCCCAGCACAATGTATTTCCGGGTGATGGGCGTGGCGAAAAATCTTTTGAGCACCAGTTGTTGCCGCAGGTTGAAGAAAAGGAAGGCCACGCCAAACAAGCCCGCGCTAAGTAATGAGAATCCCAGCATTCCCGGTAGGATAAAATCGATCATCGTATACTCCCGCCCCGGAATGGGTTTTGTTTCCTCGATGATGTAGGGCGCAAATGCGGCCGAGCGTCCGTACTGCTCTACGCGCTGGATGCTCTCAGCCATGAATGAGCGCAGAATCGGGAACTTGTCCTGGCTCGCCAGCGAGGTAAGGGGGATGAGCTTGTATTGCTGGTAGCCCATGGGAGTGGTCACGGAATCGATGGAAATGATGGCGGCAATCCTTCCCTTTTCCAGGTCCTTCCGCATCGACCCGCTGTCCTGCTTTACGAGTTTGACCAGGGGGTTCCGCAGCAGGGCCCTGATGGCATAATTGTTGGTATCCGCCAGGTTCTGCATCCCGATCCGGATGGTCATGCCGCTGCCACCGATAAAACCAAACACCAGGATAAAGATCAACGGAAATCCAAAACCGAAAACAACGGCCGAAGGGCTTCTGAAAATGGCGCGCAGGCTGGCCTTTGAAATGGCCAGCATGGCTTTAAACTGATTATAAGGAGGGGGCATCTGTATCCTAAAAATTATTCGTCACAAAATATGCGCAGACCTGCGGTTCTATTCAATGTCCACGTCGAACGGCATCCTTGCCTGGGTGCTCCCGATCATGGCCTTCACTCTCCTGATGGCGTCGTAGGTCTTGAAACCCTCCGTTCCCAATTCCTCCTTCATGGTTTTGATCTGCATGGACTTTTTGTAATCTCCAAAGAGCAGGTCAAAGATCGATTTGGGTTCGGGATACTCACGAAGCCGATAGTCTGTAGTCCTGGCCATCCTGGCCGCGCAGTCGATGGCATCCTGCAAACCACCCAGGCGGTCTACCAGGCCCAGTTCGATGGCGCGCTGCCCGCTCCATACCCTCCCCTGTCCAATGCTGTCCACAAAAGCAATCGATTTTTTCCGGCCATCCGCCACCCGTGTTTTGAAGTCCATGTATACGCTGTCCAGTTCCTCCTGCAAATATTTTTTCTGCATGGGCGTAAGCGGTTTGGTAATCGTCAGTTCATCCGCATCCGGGGCTGTTTTTACCCCATCAAACGTTACACCCAGTTTGTTCCTGAAGAATTGCTGCATGTTGAAAAGAACGCTGAACACGCCAATGGATCCGGTAATGGTATTGGGCTCCGCAAAAATGCTGTCGGCATTGCAGGAAAGATAATAAGCTCCCGAAGCCGCTACATCGCCAAAACTGACCACCACTGGTTTTTCCTTACGCGTGATGGAAATCTCGCGCCATAAATTTTCACTGACCAGGGAACTGCCGCCACCGGAGTTGATGCGAAGAACAATGGCCTTGATATCTCCATCCATCCGTGCATTGCGGATCAGCGAACGATACGTATCTCCTCCAATCTCCTGCTGATCCCCGCGGCCGCCTACAATATCACCCTCTGCATAGATAACGGCGATTTTGTCCTTGCCGGTTTTTTTGTAGTTGACAGCCCTGGCGTACCTGGAAATAGAAATAAAATTGATCCGGTCAAAACGGCCGATCTTTAGTTTTTCGCGTATCTCGTTCTTTAGTTCGTCGTCATATTTCAGCCCATCCACCAATTTGTATTTTACCGCATCTGACGCATACTGCACCAGGTGTTCGTTGACGGCCTTTCGTAAAAGCCCGGTGTCCACATTCCTTGTCTCCGCAGTTTTTATGAGCAGGCGGTTGTAAAGATCATTGAGCAATTCGGTGGTTTGCAGCCGGTCGGCATCGCTCATTTTATCCTCGCGCAGGGGTTCGGTGGCACTCTTGAATTTGCCCGCGTAAAAAATCTGGGGTTCTATCTCCAGCTTTTGCAGGCTGCCTTTGATAAAGGGGATCTGTATGGCGAACCCTCTCCAGTCAACCCCACCTTTCGGGTTACAGTAAATCATGTCCGCCACATTGCCCACATAGTATGCCTTCTGGGTAATCACATCGCCATAGGCAAACAAAAACTTGCCTGATTTTTTGAAATCCAGCAGCGCATCGCGGATCTCTTCACTGCTGGCAAATCCATTGGGATTGGCGTTGCATTTGATATAAATTCCCTTGACGGCCGTATCCTGTTTGGCATGTCGGATCAGCCTGAGCACATCGTATACTCCCGGTACATCATATTGCTCATCGGCCCCTAATTCGGCCAGTGGATTTTCCTGCATTCTTTCCCTGAACTGCTGGCCGAGGTCAAGCACCAGCACCGCACGGCTCCCTGTTTCCGCTTTTTGCGAAGAAGCAATTCCGCTGATCCAGGCCACCATGATCAGGCCCATGATCAGGGTAAACACCACGAGCGCCAGTATACTTGCAAAAAAAATCTTGAAAAAGTTGCGCATGAACGCTTATTTTTTTGACAGATTTCAAAAATAAAGATATTTGACCGTTTTAAACGGCCGAATCTATGAACAAGGTCTATTTATTGATGGGTGGCAACGAGGGGAACAGCCATGCTTATCTTGAAGAAGCCGCGGCAAATATACGGCGGCAATGCGGAGAAATCATGCAGCGTTCATCCGTTTATGTAACCGCCGCCTGGGGCAAAAAGGATCAGCCTGATTTTCTGAACCAGGCCCTGCTGCTGTACACCCTGCTGGACCCGCCTGCCCTGCTTGCCACCCTGCTCAACATCGAGGAAAAAATGGGAAGAAAAAGAAGGGAAAAGTTTGGTCCCCGGGTGATCGATATCGATATCCTGTTTTTTAACCAGTCTGTCGTGGATCTCCCGCAGCTGAAGATCCCCCACCCTGAAATACAGCATCGCCGCTTTGCGTTGACGCCCATGGCTGAACTGGCTCCGGATCTTGAACACCCGGTCCTTCATAAAACCATCCGGCAATTATTGCTGGAATGCGGCGACCCGCTGAATGTGAAAAAAATTTGAGCATCGTTTGGCGTATTTCGCATTTCTTTATCTTCTTTTTCGGGAACTACCGCGGACGAACCACTAACATGCATTATCGTTTCATCACCATAGAAGGAAATATCGGGGCAGGTAAAACAACGCTGGCCCACCTGCTCGCCAAGCATTTCAACGCACGGCTCATCCTGGAGGCCTTTGCAGATAACCCCTTCTTGCCTAAATTTTACGAAAACCCGCAACAGTACGCCTTTCCGCTGGAGCTGTTCTTTATGGCGGAGCGTTACAAACAACTCAAAGAACTGGTACATACCAAGGACATGTTCCGCCATGTCACCATCTCTGATTATCTTTTTACCAAATGCCTGCTCTTTGCCAAGATCAATTTACCCGAAGAAGAATTTCGTTTGTATCAGAAATTATTTGATATCATTCATCAGCAGCTCGTGCCACCGGACATCGTCATTTACCTGCACGCATCCGTGAGCCGGCTCCAGGAAAATATCAAAAAGAGAAACCGCCCCTACGAACAATCCATTCCCGACGAATACCTGTACAATATCCAGGAAACTTATACCAACTATATCCGCCAGCACAATGTCAAGACATTGTTTATCGATGCCGGCAACGCGGATTTCCTGGGCAATCCTAAACATTTCCAGGTGGTGCTGGACGCACTGGAAAAAGACTACGACGAAGGACAACATTATTTTACACTACCGTAAAGGGGCAGTCGATCCGCTGAACGGCAGTATATTGCAGCAATATAACCAACATGGAAACGGAGCAGCGACACATGGATCCGTACGCAGCAATGCGTAGTCCGGAATTCAGGAACCTGGTAACCGGTCGTTTCCTGTTCATCATGGGATTGCGGATGATGA
>DATJYH010000161.1:0-2879 GCA_035499675.1 Puia sp. | reverse complement strand
ACCCACAGGTTACGAGGACTGTCTTTGAAAATCTTCTCAAAAAGTATCCTACCCTCCCCGGCTTTGACAACCCTGATGGTTCTAAAAAATTGGCTGCTGGCTGGATGATTGAACAGTGCGGATGGAAGGGATACCGGAAGGGTGATGCGGGTTGTCATGAAAAGCAGGCCCTGGTGCTGGTGAATTATGGGCATGCTACGGGAAAGGATATTCTGGACCTTGCGGATGAAATTGTGAAGAGTGTTAAAGCGAGGTTTGGGGTGGAACTGGAGCGTGAAGTGAATGTGGTTTAATTTATTCTTTCTGTTACTTTTTTGCTCCGCCAAAAAAGTAACCAAAAAAGGCGGGCCGGGAACGATTACAGCCCGTTCCCGGCGCTGGCCCTGATTGAGCTTCGGTACTACTGTGGTGAACAACAGCGGTTCCCTGGTCAGCGCAGTAGATGGACAGTGTACGAGTAAGCGCCGGAAGTCTTGGTGAATTCGTGATGCGGTCGGCTATCGACAATACCTACCGTATTTTTAACAATACCGCTGCAACGGGATTACCCGGAAGGCTGTCAAGCGGGAAACTACCTGACATGACAATAAGATATCCCCTCTGTTTATTGCTCTTTGTCGTTTTGATGTTTACCTGGAAAACCGGGCGTACGCAGGGCCGGGAAAGGGGTTTGGAGACCACGGCCAATGCCTCACAGTTTTATTTTGAATTGGGTGGCCCTGGCGTGATCTATTCCTTCAACTATGATGGCCGCTTTGGCCCCTACGAGAACGGAATCGGTTTTCGGTTGGGCATCGGGGGTGCCTATTGGAATGGCGATGGATATGTGGCTGTTCCGATGCAGCTCAATTACCTGCTGGGGTCCAGGGGCAAATATCTTGAGCTGTCTGCAGGAGCTACCTATGCTCCCGGCCTGGATCTCTTTGGCAATGGAACGGACATCTGGTATGGCACCATGGGCATCAGTTTCCGGAAGCAGCCGCTGGGCAAAAAGGGATTTACTTTCAGAGCGGGATTTACGCCGCTGGTTAGCTTTACCAGCGGGGGAAGTTTTTTGCCGTTTGGGGGCGTGAGCTGGGGATACAGGTTTTAGCCGGCAGTCTGGAGGGGGTGACGGGATACGGGATTCGGGATGCGGGCCCGGTCCTGAGCCATGAAACCGATTTACCGGTTGAACACAGGTATGTCAAATGTCAACTTCATCTGCCCTTATTCAGCACCGCATCTCTCGCGATCACCAAAATAGGCTGGGGGATGGCAAAGGGCTGACGGGCGAGGCCGAAGTCGTGGGGGTCGATGACCATGACAAAGTTCATGGTGGACTGATACACATTGGCGCCGATCTGGACGGTGAGGGGCTGATCCTGGTTGGTAACCAGATGGAATTGCACGGTGCAGCTCTTGACCGAGTCATAAATGGAACAGGAGCAGGGCATGCTGTAGGTGCGGTCATTGTCCTTGGAGGTGAGGAAGGAGATATCACCCGCCGGGAAACTACCGCGCATGGTTAGTTGCAGTGGTCGTTGCATATAAGCCATGCTGTCGTACCGATCGGGGCTGGGAACAATGGGAAATAAATTGATGACTGCTTTAAATTCGCCGGTGCCGGCGTTCAGCGAAAAATAACCATCGGTACCAATGGCCACGATCGGTTGCTGACCGTTTACCAATGCCAGCGAAACGGTGCTGGAAGCATTGCCCTGGCCCCTTGCCATCCAGCCCATACCCACCATCAACAGCCATAGAAAGTAAAATTGTTTCATGGCGTTCATTTGCGCAATACGGGCTGATTGTCCCGGTCTTAGACCAGGCAGTTCGTATTGCAGGGTTTACCTGAAATCGTCGTTGTCAAATTCCTCATCGGTATTGAAATTGCCCGATCCCAGGTTCACCATGGAACCGATCAGGTCTTTGAATTCTATTTTTCCTTCTACCACTTTTTTACTGATCAGCGAATAGGCAGCCAGTCCATGCAGCACAAATTCCATCAGCAGCGCCGCCTCTTTTTCGTTGGCATGCTTGAAATATTTTTTGATCAGCGGGTACAACCCATCTACCTTGTACAACTGTTTTATTTTTTCCTCATCGCGGGTGTTAAAAAACAAATTAAGCTGGTTGCCCTTGTCGAACCAGCTGGTAATGGGTTTGAAGGGATTTTCTTCCTTGGACTCGCCGGCCTTTCTTTTCTTTAATTGTTCGGGGTTGGGAAAGTAATGCACGAACTGTGTGCGGAAGGCTTTTTCGAGCAGGTTAAAGGCAACCTGGTAGGGTCCTTCCTGTTCACCTTCATACACCAGTTCTATTTTCCCGGTAATGGAGGGAACGATCCCGATCAAATCGCTCATCCAGACCTGTGTATCTTTTTCCCCGTTCAGGATGGCCCTTCTTTCGGCGGCACTGAATGCATTCTCAAACGCGGCGATGGGCAGACGCGCCGACACACCACTTTTTTTATCGACGTACTCACTGGTCCGGGCCTCAAACGCCACCTGTTCAATCAGTCGCTTCACCAGGTCGCTCACCCTGACCCGGGCTTTCTGTTCGTCCAGCACATCGGCCTCCTGTTCGGTAATGGCCAGCGCCGTGTCCACGGATTTTGGATAGTGGGTAAGTATCTGGCTCTCGATACGGTCCTTGAGGGGTGTTACAATGGATCCGCGATTGGTATAGTCCTCCGGGTTGGCAGTGAATATAAAAAGAATGTCCAGCGGCATCCTGAGTTTGAACCCACGTATCTGTATGTCGCCTTCTTCCAGGATATTGAAGAGGGAAACCTGTATCCTGGCCTGCAGGTCGGGGATTTCGTTTATTACAAATATGCCCCGGTTGCTCTTTGGGATGATGCCAAAATGGATCACCTGTTCATCGGCAAAATTCAG
>DATJYH010000160.1:0-4350 GCA_035499675.1 Puia sp. | reverse complement strand
TAAGTACCAGTCTGCCCCGGCGCCGACCCTGCTTTTTCACGGTACAAAAGACAAAGTAGTGCCATACGATCAGATCCGTTTTTTTAACAAGGGATTTTACGGATCCGCCAGCATTGCCCGCACCTTTCGAAAAAAACAATACCCATATTATATTTATAGGGAAGAAGGACTGGGTCATGAAGTATCTGTTTTACCAATGTATCAAAACATCCCCGACATACTTTCCTTTCTCGACAGGTTTGTAGTGCAGCGGCAACCGTTGCAAATTGACCTGCGCTATGATGATCCCAAGGCCAGGCCCATGATGACGTTGACGGCAAGGCAGTTGTTCCGGAAACTGCAGCATGGCGGCGCCGTGTTCGGTGGCAAACAGCCGTTGGCCGAAGCTGCTGTACCAGTAGGCCGCTGATGCAAACCAGGTATTAATTGTGTGATCAATGCTGCAGGCATTTGGCTGGTTTAAGCCATATGCCTGTTCATGTTTTACAGGTTGTTGTTTCTCCCCGATCAACGAAGCTGATCCCATTTCCCCGGATGCTCATCATGCTCAGATTTTTTTCCTAATGCTTTTGTCAGATAGCAGTCGGCTGCACTTTATTCAATGACTACATGATTTGCAGCAAAAATGCCTGACAAACAGCCATTCAGTGGACGTTTGCAACAATAGTTATGCTTTTCGCCACATGCGGTATAGTCGCTGGCACAGCTCCATGATAATTTTGCGCAATCAAAAAAATAAAAATCTTTTCTATGCGTATCAAATCAACAAACAAAATGATCAGCTTCAGAAACGGGATGTTCCTGTTGCTGGTCGCTCTTTTCAGTTCTTGTAGTAAATCGTCAGGGCCCGGCGGCAATGGGGCCAGCCTTACGTCTTTTTCTTTTCAACAGGCCAATAACCAGATCCCGGTCAGTTCCATTGCCACGATCAACGGTTCTAACATTGCTTTGTTTTTGCCACCCGGGACCAATGTGAATGCACTGGCCGCCAGTTTTACGGTAACAGGTAATGCAACGGTTGCGGTAAATGGCGCCACCCAGCAAACGGGTGTTACCAAAAACAATTTTTCATCCCCGGTTACATATACGGTTACAGCTCCGGGCGGAGGCCAACAGGTATATACCGTATCGGTGACCACGGGTATACAGGCCCTTGACCAAAATGTATCAGCATTCATGAGTGAGTACAATGTTCAGGGCTTAGCCATCGCCATTACTCTGAACGACCGGCTGGTGTATGTAAACTCCTACGGAAAGGCTGTTGTGGAAAATAACCAGGCCGTAACCAACCAGAGCTTGTTCAGGATATCTTCCCTGTCCAAGCAAATTACTGCTGCCGCCATCATGCGGCTGATGGACGAGGGCAAGATATCCCTCAATCAAACTGTATTTGGTCCCGGCTCCATCCTGGGCTCGGCGTATGGTTCGCAACCTTACGGACCTGGCATTACCAGCATCACGGTGGATGAGCTCCTGCATCACACTGAAGGCGGATGGCCCGACACCAACGACGATCCATTTGGTTACAACCCATCTTTTAGTATACCACAAGTAGTAAGTTGGGGATTGAACAATGTACCCTTACTGGATACCATTCCCGGTCGTTCCTTTTACTATTCGCATTTCGGATATGTGGTGTTAGGAAGAGTGATAGAAAAAATAACAGGTCTTTCCTATAGCCAGGCAGTTCAGCAGCTCGTACTCCAGCCAAGTGGCATTACTGATATGCAGATCGCCGGTAATACGCTTGCTGACCGTTTGCCCAATGAAGTGGAATATTACTCGCCGAACATTAACAACCCTTATGATATTCTTATTTCACGCATGGATGCCGCCAATGGCTGGGTGGCCTCTGCCACGGATATGGCAAGGTTCCTTGCGCACGTTGACGGACTTTCCAGTAACACCATCCTTACTCCCAATGCAGTGAACGTCATGGCAACCGCCTCCAATGCCAATCCCAAGTATGCCTGTGGTTGGGAAGTGAGTCAGTATGCCCTGTATCATCATGGCAACTGGCCTGGAACGGGTACCAGCCAGGCCATCACCACACAGTTTGGAAACTTTAACTATGTGATCCTCGCCAATACTTCAGGCAGCGATAAGAATTTCAGCAACAATATGGATAATATATTCTGGAATGCGGTGACCAATATTTCATCCTGGCCGGCATATGATTTGTTTCAACAGGATGGGGGAACGCAGAAGTAAGATTAGTGACAGATGAATGAGATGGATGGCGGATGGCCGACTTTATGGGCAATTTATCCAATGAGTCGGCCTCTGCCATTTATATTCCTGTAACCAAATCGCACATTATTGTATCATAACCGTACTATTCCTTTGCCTCGGTGGGTATACTGGTATTGCTGCTTACCATGCTGGTAGTGGGCATCAATACCCTCAAAGCAGTCATCAGCAGTCCTGCCAGGAGTGTGAGAACGGAGTGAGGGAAGTTGACAGATGGAGGACCTGAAACGATGGTCGATGATGGATGGCGGACGGCCGTTCGCCCATGAAAACTGCCTTCTGAGTAGGTCAACTGTCATCTGTTAACCCTCATCTGTCATTTATGGAAAGTTCTTCGTTGAGCATCATATGACCGGCACCGTGATCGGAGCCAGTTAATGATTCCGGGATGCGGAGACAAATAAAGCATTACAAGACTCATAAAAATAAAAGAAGCCGGGCTGTGAAAGGCAATATAGCCGTGCACCCTTTTGTGCAGGCTTCCATCCTGGCAGCCATCCTTGTGGTGCTGGTGGTCATCATCCTGCTATGGGTCCGCCGCTTTTTTGTATAAAACAGGCACTACCTGAATCCATATTCATCGCGAAGGGTTTCCAGGAGTTCATGGCTGTTTTCCAGGAAGTTTTTGTAATGTATTTGCCTGGTTCCACGAAGAATGAGCATGTAGTAAGCGGTCAAACCCTCTGCATCCGACCTTTTGATGTCAGCGATGTTTTTAAGGACCGGCATTTGTTTGCTGTGAAAATCTTTCTGCATGAGGGCTTCCAGTATAGAAAGCCTGCCGTTTTGCGTGTATTCATCCTGCCATTTGAAATCAAAATGCCGCAACATAAATGGTCGGGTGTACTGGTCTACAAAACTAAATTCCTGGCCATTTCTTGTTTTGATATTGGAGATGGCTACATTGAGCCGCCCGATGTCTTTTTGCAATTTCACGTTCTTAAAGTAACGGAGTGCCCCTGAATTAATCAGCTGGTTCAACACGGCATTATCAGGTTCAAAGATAATGCTGGTTGTAAGTACAAAGGTCCACGCAAAACTGGGATAGAATTTTTCAGAGACACTATTGAGGTTACTGTCCAGGATATATTTTCTGAAATACTCCATTTGTTCCTCTTTTTGCAGCCGGAGCGCGATCTTGTTATGCATATTGACCGAGTCTGCATACACTTCCTCATAGAGACTTTCCGCCAGTTCCCTTGCTTTGGAATTTTCGGAAATGTTTTCCCGGATGTTTTCGGCTATAAATCCCAGGGTTACCGCGAGAAAGATCATGATGAATTCCAGGAAATATTCGCGAAATCCTTTTTTTTCTATTTCCGGGTGATGATGTACTTCCATATTTGCGCTGCTGTTTGCTGATGTGCTGTTTGTTGATGCCTGATTTTCTTCTGTTGATGCCGGCTTTGCATCAGCCGTGGTAATGGGGTGGGGGATGTCCCCTTCGGGTGCTGTATTGGCTGTTTCTTCCAACGTGTTATGATTGCGGGTGATGTAACGAATGAGATTTTGATTTTCATGAAATTGCCTAGCGATTAAAGGGATATTCATTGATCCAGTGAAATTCCCTGTTTAGCAGCCTGAACTTATTCAGGTCGTACTTATTGAAAGCAATCTTTAAAGAGTCCTTCATAAAAACGCCCCTCAGGTAAAGATGCGTTGAATCTCCGTGAATGGTCCAAAAGTATTTGTGCACACTGTCTTCATACGGATACATGGTGGCGGTAGCAAAACTGCTGTCGAGCTTGAATATGAAACGACGCACGCTGTCGTTCATGAGAATTACTGCGGCATGGCCGGGAAAGTCGAGAATTAGCTTTTTCCACCGGCTGGTATCCGTGTCCAATGGAGGAATGCTGTCCTTGTTCCTTACCCAGGTTTGCACATCATAGATGCCATAGTAAGGAGGCTTTTCTCTTTTGTCGCCGTATTGTTTCTCTGATTTCAGGATTCCATATATCGTGGAGTACATGGCCAGTATCAACACAACAGCCTTGGTGATCAGCCATGTTTTTTTTCTCCATCCTGAAAAAACGGGCACATAGGATATGGCTGGTAGCGTGGGTTTATTAAGGTAAAGCACATTCCAGAGTCGTGTGG
>DATJYH010000159.1:0-3023 GCA_035499675.1 Puia sp. | reverse complement strand
AAGCTGCACAAAGGATGTATTAACGTCCATTCCGAACCGGGACGGGGCAGTATATTTGTCCTTCAGTTGCCAACGGCAGGAGGTCTTTCAAGCCCGCCGTCAACATAAGCTGGCTCATGTGTCAGATGTTTCGCGGGTTTTTCCATTTTTTCTCAAGCCGCCCGATGGTCCCCAGTACTCTTTCCAGCCGGGTTTCCTCTCTTTTCGCCGTAACGATCCATTCCACATATTCCTTTTTGTTGGTAAAGGAAAGACTGTCAAAGAAAGACAGGGCGGTTTTGCTTTTCTTCAGGGCCTTTGCGAGGTCATCCGGCAAACGAACCGTTTTTGCAACCGGGTCAACATAGTCAAAAATGGGCCGCTCCCTGGACTTTGTTTCTTTTTTTTCGTCGGCCTCCGCTTTCAGTCGCATGGCAAACGAGGACCATGTATCATCAAAGGAAATCAGGTTCACCCATTGCAGTTCGGAATGTTTGAGAAGGCTTTCCCAGCCTTTGTCGCGGGTGAGATCCGTTTGAATCCCCGAGCTGCCTTTTGGGTAATATATCCAGCAGAGGGTTCCAGGTTTTAGCATTTTAATGATCTTTTCCACCTGCTTTTCCATTTCTGCCCTGTTTTTTACAAACCAATGTATTTGATCATAGTCGGTGCTTTTCGGAATGATCTTTGTTTTTGCAGGAAGTTTGCCAAGATGTTTTTCAAAATCATCCGGCGCGTTGACCGGCAAGAGGGTCATACCCTCATTGATGCGGAGCTTTTGAGCAATACTCAGGGCCATGGCTTTTATTTTGATAAAATTAGCGGAAATGAAAATGCGATCGTTATCGAAAATTGCGTTTGTGCCCCGTAAAAAAAGCCGCAAGCGATGTCCCTGGACCTGCTTTCACTTATTGACAGTGAGCAGAATATGTAGTATTATTGTTCTTTCACTGAGCAAGGTATAACTGTGATTCCGGCAACGTCCTGAATGGGCGTTCATCCATTTCTTACAGGTATGAAAAAATGCGTTCTCATCATGAGTATGGCCATATTGAAGGGCGGACTGCTCATGGCCCAGGATTTGGAGAAAACTGCTGACAACGCGTTTATTGTTACCAGGATGGTTGACAAATTTCATGTCCAGCCCCGGACCATCGACCGACGTTTTTCCGCGGACCTGTTTGGTTCACTGATCAACACCCTCGACGAGGAAAAGATTTACTTCACCCGGGAAGATGTCATTCATCTTGAAAACTGGAAATACGGCCTGGACCAACAGTTGTTGGGAAAAAAGACCGATTTTCTTAAGACCCTGGTATCTCTATACAGTCAAAGGGTCCTCGGGGCCGATTCCCTGATCGAAGCCATCTGTAAAACTCCCTTTAATTTCAACCTGCCGGAAACCTACAGCTTTCGGGAAGACAGCTCGTATGCAACGGATATGGCTAACCGAAAAATCAAACTGTACAAGCTGCTCAAGCGGGATGTGCTGGAGACGCTGATCCCTTATTATGCGGCCAGGGCGGGTAAAACCATTGCTCCTTCCAGGGCCGACAGCCTTGAAAAGTCTGCAAGGATAAAGGTGTCACGCAGCTACAGGCGGGATATCCAGAAAATGCGCGAATACCCGGGAGGTATAGCGGGCTTTGTCGGCAATGCCTATTGTTCTTCAGTAGCTGGCTGTTTTGATCCGCACACGGAATTTTTTTCGGGGGAGGAAGAGGAAAATTTTAAAGGCGCATTGGGCGACAAGCCCATGCAATTCGGGTTTAGCCTGACGGATGGAAAGGATGGAGTGGAAATTGCCCGGTTGAAACCCGGAAGCCCGGCTTACAAGTGCGGGCAGATGAGCGTGGGCGACAGGGTCCTTACCCTGCAATGGGAATCACAGGACGAAGTGGATGTTTCCGATGCCAGCAAGGAAGAGGTCAATGAAATTCTTTCTGCGGGTAACCAGGGCCGGCTCAATATCACCATCAGGAAATCCGATGGTACCACGCGTAAGATCATCCTGCAAAAGGAAAAGGCAGTGTTGGATGACGACCTGGGCCGGGTCAAAAGCTTCCTGTTGAAAGGCAGCAAAACAATCGGATTCATTTCCCTGCCGGCATTTTATTCCGATTGGGAAAACGGCAGACCGGATGGCAGTGGCTGCGCGGATGACGTTGGATCGGAGATCATCAAGCTGAAAAAGGAAGGCATAGATGGTCTCATACTGGACCTGCGCTACAACGGGGGAGGATCTGTAACGGAAGCGATTGCGTTGGCCGGTATCTTCATTGACGCAGGCCCGGTGGCGATGGCCAAAGACAAGGATCAGAAAATATATACGCTGAAGGATATGAACAGGGGTACTATCTACGACGGTCCCCTGCTCATCATGGTAAATGGCTTGAGCGCCTCTGCGTCTGAAATGTTCGCGGCGGCCCTGCAGGATTATCACCGGGCGGTGATTGTAGGCTCACCGACCTATGGGAAGGCAACTGCGCAGGTGGTGCTGCCGCTGGATACCACGGTGGATGAAAATAACATCCGCGCTTCGGCACGCAAGGATGCTTTTATCAAGGTGACCATCAGCGAGCTCTTCCGGATTAATGGTTCAACCGCGCAAGAGAATGGCGTGATCCCTGATATTTTGCTGCACGATCCTTCCGAAGCCGAACCTGAACGCGAAAAAACATCTGCATTTGTCATTCATGCTTCCGCCATCGATCCCAACAAATATTATCAACCCTATCCCCCGCTGCCCATTGCCGACCTGCGAAATTTTGCCAATTCTTTTACAGATACCAACCGGTATTTCAAAATCATCAGCGGGTATATCCAGGACCTCGGTAAATCCAGGGTGCCAAAAGATTATTCACTGCTGTTCAAAAACCAGCTGGCAGAGGCAGGGCAGGAGGGTGCGGGGGCCGGAGAAGAAGATGTGCCCGGGCCGGCAGGAGGCGGGTTTACCGCTCCTTACCAGGTTCAATGGCACAGTTTTGAAAATGAAAGGATGAAAACGGATGAAAACCTGCGTTTCGACAACAACCTTTGGAAAG
>DATJYH010000158.1:0-3344 GCA_035499675.1 Puia sp. | reverse complement strand
CTTTCTTTTGTACCGCGGCATCGGGGTATTTCAGGTTTTTGAACAAATAGTCCGACCATGCTTTGAATCCTCCCGGGAATTGAGCTTCCATGGCGGCAATCGTGAGGTGCGAAGGGCCGGCACTGGCAGAATCGTTGTTATAAAACTTCACATTTTTTAATACAACGCTGTCGCCACTGACGAGCTGGATGGTCACCGTCCCCTTGTCTTTGAGTACCGACATCGATTTTATGTCTCTCGGGTTGATCATGTCCAGTCTGTTGCCGCCTCCCGTATCTACAGATGGAGCCGGTCCGTTTTCATTCACAAAAACCATACTGTTCCTGCTGAACTGCACGATTCCTTCCAGCATATCTTTTGCTATTTGCTCCTGGTTCTGGTCGGCGCTGATATAGGCAAGGTCTTTTTCATTGCTGATGTATCCGCATTCCACCAATACCGAAGGAACGGTTGCGGCACGCAGTATCCAAATGCCGGGTTGGTCCCGTTGCTTTAGGTCCGGGGCTACCTGGTAGTCCTTCCTGATCGCGGTCGACAATACCGATCCGAACCGGATGCTCTTTTCATGTACGGGCGACTGGCTTCCGGGAATGTATATATCGAAACCGTTGGCAGCGGGGCTGGAAGGATCGGCCATCACGTGGATGGACAGGAACAGGTCAGCCTTCGTTTGTGCAACAAGGTTAGTACGATATTTAAGACCTGCTTCAATATTGTCGCTGTTTCCGGGCAGTTCATCCCGGTCCCTGGTAAGGACAACGTTTACATGGTAGGTCGGTGCAAGCCGTTGTATTTTTTTCGCAATGCTCAGCGTAATGTCTTTCTCCCTGGCTCCGTTGGGAGCAATGGCGCCTGCGTCCATACCACCATGGCCTGCGTCGATCACAACCGTGATGTTTTTACCGGTGGGAACGGGTGGCTGTTCGTGGTGGATGCGTGTAGCGAAAGCACAGAATAAAATGAATAGGAGGGGAAGGATCATGATCCGGCCCAGGTAGTTGTTGCGGCGGCGCTGAAGTTGTGTGATCATGGTAATGCGGCGTTTTATCTGGTTGTGGAAAAAAGGATTTACAATGGCATGCCGTTGCCGCAGCGAGGTTTCTACCAATAATTCGGCATAGGCATAGTGATTCTCTTCAGAGGCAGCATAAGCATCGGCCAGGAACTCATGTATGGCTTTCAGTTCCCTTTTAAAGAGGTAAAGAAATGGATTGAACCAATAGATCACACCGAGGAGCTCAAGAAACAGGATGTCGAAAGAATGGCGCTGGCGAACATGGAACCATTCATGCCTGAAAATTTGTTTTCCTCCTGCACTCAGCAGGTCCAGGTCCCGGTTCCAGAATATTTTTCTGAAAAAGGAAAAAGGGGCAGCCGGTTCGGTGGTTTGATAAAGTTTTATGTCCTCCATACGTTCGTAGGGATAGGCCCGGGATATACGCCGGAGGTACAACAGGGATCGTACCAATGCAACGAGAAAAAGAACGACGCCGAATGAATAGAGCAACCAAAGCAGGTTGGGCCATTCAAGGTATCGGCTGAACATACGTCCACCGGGAACGATGGTAACCGGTTCCTCCCATGCCCCCGCGCTTACGCGCAACAATTGCGTTGCCGGGGTTTGCCTGCCCAGGCTTCCAAAATCATTGATGGGAATATGCAAAACAGGCAGCACGACCGACAGCAAAACGGAGCCCAGCATAAACCACCGGTTGTACTGGTGGTACCTTTTATTGCGGAGAAAACAGTGGTAGTATCCGAAAAGCAGGCCGGAAATGCAGGTTACTTTAATAATATAGGACAGGATCATGATTGTGTGTTTTTGGCGGATTTAATTTGCTGCAGCAGTTCCTCCAGTTCCTGGATGCTGAGCTTATTGTCGTTTACAAACTGCGAGACGAGTTTTGCGGGGGATCCCTCAAAATATCCCTTCAGCAGTTGCTGCATGCTTTTTTTCCCGTATTCAGCTTTGCTGATCCGGGGTCGGTACAGGTTGTTCCTGCCCTGGATTTCATATTCAACAAAACCCTTGTCGACCAGGATCTTCAGCATGGTAGCCACTGTGTTGGAGTGGGGATGGGGCTCGGGGGTGGCTTCTACTATTTCCTTTAAAAACCCCCTGCCCAGCTTCCAGAGCACCTGCATCACCTGCTCTTCTGATTTTGTAAGTGGTTTCATTTATTCGACTAAGTTTTTAGTTATTAGGTCAAATGTATAACTAAAAATTTAGTTTTTAAACAAAAAAATTATTTTAAGTTTTCTTTGACATATGCGCGGAACTGTGGTACAAGCTGAAATGCCCGCCGGTGCTGCATTTTACTGCCGCGGGCAACGTGGGGGGATAAACGTTATCAACAATTGTGTAAAAACTTGTCTGCACGGAGTATTTTTTTTACCGTAAAAGGTTATGAAGTTCCGCGATCGGATTGTACTTTTGCAGATGGTACCGGACGGGTTTGCGCTTTTTATAACATCTCATTGGCAACTTTCTCCTACCATTTCGTGTTTATTATTCGTTATTTGTACCCCACTTAACTTGTCAAATTTTTATTTTCAGATATGAGGCAACTTAAAATTGCTACACAGATTACCAACCGTGATTCCCAGGCGGTTGAGAAGTATTTGCAGGAAATCTCCAAGATCCCGATGATCACTCCTGAAGAGGAGACCGTGTTGGCCCAGCGCATTAAAATGGGCGATCAGAAGGCATTGGATAAACTGGCGCAGTCCAACCTGCGTTTTGTGGTGTCCGTGGCAAAACAGTACCAGCACCAGGGGTTATCACTGAGTGATTTGATCAACGAGGGTAACCTCGGATTAATTAAAGCGGCACAACGCTTTGATGAAACAAAGGGTTTCAAATTTATTTCATACGCGGTATGGTGGATCCGCCAGTCCATCCTGCAGGCGTTGGCAGAGCAGGGCAGATTAGTCCGCCTGCCTCAAAACAAAATTGGCACCTACAACAAGGCCAACAAGGCCTACATGGCCTTTGAACAGGAGCACGAGCGTGAGCCGAGCACTGAAGAACTGGCCGAACTGCTCGAAATGAGCGAAACCGAGATCAACAACATCTTCCAGAGCAATACCCGGCACAGTTCACTGGATGCCCCGGTACATGAAGCCGAGGACGTAGCCATGGGCGACCTCCTGGAAGGAAGTGATGATACGGACGACGATGTGATGAAGGATTCCCTGCGTGCTGAAATACGCCGGGTGCTTAAATCACTGAGTCCGCGCGAAGCCGAAATCGTCAATGCATATTTTGGCCTGGATGGTGAAAATGGGGTAACCATTGAACAGATCGGCCAGAAATATGATTTGACGAAGGAACGCATCCGCCA
>DATJYH010000157.1:0-6150 GCA_035499675.1 Puia sp. | reverse complement strand
ACATCATCTCCTTCATAAAAAACAGCGCTTTGTCCGGGCGCGATGCTTTTGGCTTTTTCATAAAACCGAACATGAACCTGGTTCCCTTCGGCATACACATTGCTGATGCTTCCCCTGTCTTTATAACGGATCTTCGTCAGCAGTTCCATACCGTCTGTAAATCCGTCGTACTTCATCATATTAAGTTTTCCGACCAGCATGCTTTGTTGCTCGAGGTCTTCCTCTTCTCCCAACACAACTGTGTTGGTATCGGGGTTGATACGGGTTACGTATACGGGCTTGCCAAAGGTAATATCCAGTCCCTTGCGCTGACCAACCGTATAGAAAGGATAACCCTTGTGCTGACCCAATATCTTTCCGGTTTTATCTACAAAGTTTCCGCCTGCCACTCTCTCGTTCAGCCCATCCACCTTTCTTTTCAAAAAGCCACGATAGTCGTTGTCAGGCACGAAACAGATCTCGTAACTTTCACTCTTCCTTGCCAGTTCCGGATAACCATAGTCCACGGCCATCTGGCGAATCTCTGTTTTACGGTATTTCCCGAGCGGCAACATCGTTCGGCTAAGGAGGTCCTGTTGAAGTCCCCACAGCACATAGCTTTGGTCCTTCAATTCATCTATTCCCTTGCTGACATAATAACGACCGTTGCTATGCTGATGTATATTGCCGTAATGGCCCGTGGCAATGAACTCACAATCCAGCGCATCTGCCCTTTTCAGCAGTGCTCTCCATTTGATGTGTGTATTGCACATCACACAGGGGTTGGGCGTCCGCCCGGCCAGGTATTCTTCCACAAAATTTTCGATAACGAAATCCCCGAATTCATCGCGGATGTCCAGCACAAAATGGGGGAAGCCATGTTGTACGGCGGCCATCCGGGCGTCGTTAAAACTATCCAGGTTGCAACAGCCTGTTTCTTTTTTTGATGAGCCCGCGCTGGCATAATCCCATGTTTTCATGGTAATGCCCACCACTTCATAGCCTTCATCATGAAGCATGAGGGAGGTAACGGTACTGTCAATACCGCCGCTCATTGCTACCAACACTTTTCCCCTGCGGCTCATGGCAAAAAAAAATTTAACCGCAAATATACGTAAAATCCGGGGCTTCAATATGGTGAATAGTTTGAGCAAAACTCCCTCAAAGTAGTATTCCGTTTCGGGTCCAAATCCTGTAAATTGCTTTCTCAAACCATTTAAGTACGCAGCTAAATTTTTAAAGTATGATCAAACTACAAGTTATCGGCAACCTCGGGAAGGATTGTGTTACCAACACCGTCAACGGAAAAAATGTGATCAATTTTAATGTGGCACACACGGAAAAATTCCGGGACGCACAGGGGAATCAAAAGGATAAAACGATTTGGGTGGAATGCGCGTATTGGACGGATCGTACAGGCATTGCTCCTTACCTGAAAAAGGGAACGCAGGTGTATGCGGAAGGGACTCCTGAGGTCAGAACTTATCCAAAGAACGATGGCACTACGGGTGTTTCCCTGACACTGAGGGTGGTCAGCGTTCAATTGTTGGGCAGCCGGGGTAGTGGGGATAGTGGGTCAGGAGGGGGCTCAGAATCCTACACGTCCCAGAGCAGCAACAGTTCCAGTGCTATGATGTCGCCCAGCGAAATAACCAGCCCGATCGATGATCTGCCATTTTAATGTATTGCTGGTTGCACGGATATCCGCCGTGGTACCTGAGCTTATTGCCCCGCACGGCGGGGCTTTTTTTATACCTTATTGCTCGGACTCAAATTTGTTGACCCAGCTTTCCACTTCTTGTCGGGTCAGTGGTTTTTGCTGGTTGTCCACGTTGATGACATACAGATAGCCCTTGTTGCCGGGAGACGACTGAAAAGCGGCTACCAGGCTGAATTGTTCACTTGCAAGCAGTCTCCCACTGGTTGGGTTCCAGAGTTCTTTGGCACAAAGACATCCCAATGTAGGAGTCAGTGGATAAAACGGCCTGTCTTTGAAATATTCGGGATCGATGGTAGTGCCATGTGCGATGATTTCAGTTCTCCCGATCTTTCCTGCGTACCAGGCTTCCATCATGGGCAAATAGTTTTGCCATTCACCCGGGAGTAGCAGACGGTACATCATGATGGAGTCCACTTTGTCGACACCGGGCTGATGAAAGAACCTATCCCAACTGCCTTCAAACGGCATCAGCAGCTGGATATTGGGAGTGGGGCCGATCAGGTGATCATGCGAAACATCCAGTCCCTGTATGCTGTACACACCCTGTGGCGTATTTCCATTCCTGATAAAATAGGGCAGACCGGACCCGGACCTCGCCAGTTGCTCAAACAGCAGGAGTTTACCCTGCGCGTCTTTTGCAAAAGTCCCATCGGCGTTCTGTATCAGGGCGAGACCGGGGTAGTCGCGGTTCCAGCGCTGGAAGGAATAAATTATCTTTTGTCCGATGGACCGCTGCTGTTTGAAAAGTTGGACGATGGGAGGCGTCGAATGTATTACCTGGGAAGGGTGGTCGTCAATATATTTCTGCAGTTCCTGCAGTACGGCGATGCTGTCGTAACCCGGAAATTTCTCCGTCATTTTTATTTTGAGATCATTTCCATGATCGATGGATCCGTTGACCCGGAAAAGATAAACGGCACAGATAGAGAAGAGGGTCGGGTCTGTTTCCCTATCCAGGATTTGTTGAACCTGTTCAGTATAGCCACCCGGAGACGTGCCGTAAAGAGCCTCCAGGAAGGATTTTTTGGTGTCGTACTCAAGACCACTGTAGTGACTAAAGAGCGTATCAAAGCCTTTTTGGACCGAGTCATTATAAAACAGGAACTGGGTGACGGCCCAGCATGCGGAGAGGTATTTGTATTCCGTGTTGCTGTCGAGCGGCGTAGTAAAGGTTTTGCCGATCACGCGCTCATACAGATCTTTCTTAAAAGCTTCGCGATTTGGAAACAGCACTACATCCGTATAAATGTCCTCCCGCTTTTCCTGGCCAGGAGAAAAAAATGGAAACAGGAGAAGGGCGTACAGGATGCAACGGGTTATCTTCATCGCACAAAATTATCTCTAAAATAAATGAGATATTTCTTTTCATGAAAACTCCCGGATACCGAAACTAAGAATTGAATAATCCTTATCTTGAGCCTCATTTATCGAGTCACCAAAATTTGTCACATGAAAAAAATGATTCAGGCAGTATTGTTCTTTTTCTTCGCAATGAATGCATTTCCCCAAACTTCCAGGTTCTCCGCTGCCGACTGGCAGATTGGTGTACAGATGTGGACATTTCGCGTTTTCAGTTTTGCGGACGCACTGGATAAAGTTGACAGTGCCGGCATCAAATCGATCGAAGCTTTTTTTGGTCAGCCCCTGGGTGACGGCATGAAGGGTAGTTTTGGCTGGGATATGTCGGCCGAGACCCGCGCTAAGCTCAAGGCATTGTTACAGAAAAAGGGGATACATATTGTGGCCATGGGCGTAATTACACCCAACGGACGTGCGGAGTGGAAAAAGGCGTTTGACCTGGCGAAGGAGTTTGGTCTTAGTTATATTACTGCGGAACCGATCAAAACGCAGTGGGACATGATCGACAGCATGGCGGGGTCCTATGGGATCAAAGTCGCCATACATGATCATCCCCGCCCCAACGCTTACTGGCATCCCGATTCGGTGCTTGCGGCTATTAAAGGGCACGCAAACATCGGGTCCTGCGCCGACATCGGCCACTGGGCCAGGAATGGATTAAATCCCGTGGATTGCCTGAAAAAGTTACAGGGACATATCATCGGCGTCCATTTGAAAGATATTGTGACCTTTAACAACACCAAGGCAGCTGATACAGTGGTAGGGAAAGGAGTGATTGATTTTCACGCGGTATTTGCAGAACTACAGCGACAGGGATTCAAGGGCATGTTCTCCATTGAGCACGAGTCCAACTGGCACCACAATCTGCCCGATGTAATTGAGACAGTCAAATTTTTTAATCAACAGGTGGCGAGGTTAAACTGACGTGTAAAGACATCGCAATAAGACCTTTCACCGGATCCAATATTATCGGGGAGATATCTTTTCTGCAGGGAATCGATCTCTCCCCGAATTCGTTGGACGTATACCGTTATATTTTTAGGAGGGGTGTGCAACCAATGCATGCAACGGCGTCAAAATAGCTATCGAATACCGATATTTGCTCCTCAACACGATGCATGGAGCAGCTATTTTCCTACGAGCAATTGCTGGATTTTACCATCCATATTTTTCGCAAAATCGATTGTCCTGAAAAAGATGCCGTTACCGCAGCCAGGGCGCTGCTGAGCGCGGATTTACGCGGCATTGATTCGCATGGAGTGGCCAGACTTACGGGGTATGTGCGATTGTGGGAGGCCGGGAGGGCAAATACATCTCCCAAACTACACATTGTTCACCAGACGCCGTCTACGGCTGTAGTGGACGGGGACGCGGGATTAGGGCTGGTCGTAGCACCGTTTGCCATGGACATAGCCATTGAAAAAGCGCGGCAGGTTGGAACAGGCTGGGTCAGCGTACAAAACTCAAATCATTTTGGCATTGCAGGGTATCATGCCATGAAAGCGGTGGAGCAGGACATGATTGGAATCGCCATGACCAATGCAAGCGCCCTGGTGGCACCAACTTTCTCTGCAGAAAGATTGCTCGGAACCAATCCCATTTGTGTGGCCATTCCGGCAGGCGAGGAACCTCCGTTTGTTGCCGACCTGGCTACCACTACTGCAGCCAATGGAAAGCTCGAAATACTGCAACGCAAAAATCAATTGGCGCCGGATGGATGGATCCAGGACAAAGACGGACATATATCCAACAATCCGCATGAACTCAAACAAGGAGGGGCCCTCTTACCCCTTGGCGGCGACCGTGAACACGGCAGTCACAAAGGATATGCGCTTGGAGCAGTCGTGGATATTTTTTCAGCCATCCTGAGTGGGGCAAACTATGGTCCATGGGTACCCCCTTTTCCCGCCTATGTACCCATGCCTGTGAATATGCCGGGCAGGGGTATCGGGCATTTTTTCGGGGCCATGCGGATCGATGCGTTTAGGCATGCCAGTGAGTTCAAGGACAACATGGACAATTGGATTCGTCGATTCCGGTCTGCCAAACCGGTAGGTGGCCATGACCAGGTATTAATACCCGGGGACCCTGAGCGGGAGATGGAATCTGAAAGAAGGCAAAAGGGGATCCCGCTGGTGCAGGAAGTGGCAGAGGAATTGAAGAAATTAGGTGAGAAATTCGCCGTGGAACTATAACAAAAGGTATCCCAAAACCGGCTTTTTTTGAGGGGTATTTTCGGTTCTTAAGCAATAATTTTCGCTTTCCTAAGTTATTACTCTTAGAAAGGAATCTTCAATATTTTCCTAAGTTTACAAAGATTTTTGTGAGCAATTCCCCATTTCTAACGGGAACACAGAACCGTGTTTTTCACTTCATTTTGAGTCATTCATCAGGCATTTTGCGGAGTACCGGAATTGGGAAAAATACTCCCAGGTTGGGAATCGCCTGAAAACCGCTTCATATATAATATATTCAGTATCAAGTAAGAGTAACTTGGTATATCTATTGACTGTATGAGGTTGTTCAAAACCGAACCTTATGAAACGGACCCTACCCTGTACAACGACCCCTTACCCTGTTTGGGGAAATTGTACGAACGAAAGAATGAATTCACCACGGAACCTTTTCCGTGCGGCGAATTGCTTTGTGAGAAGGCGGTCTTCTACCTTCAGCAGGTTGTTATTTTTCTTCGGGCTGATTGTCGCTTTCGAAAATTGCGCTTTCTCCCAAACTTGTCCGGTCTCCGGCACTCATATTCAATCAGGCAACGAAAATACCTATTACCCCGGCACACAAGCTACCGTTAGTGTGGGAGCTACTTCCATAACTTTAGGGGCTGCCGGTTCTGGCACTAATTTTGGAACCACGCCCATTTCACCCGGCGATATATTATTGTTAATTCAAATGCAGGGGGCGCAGATCAACACTGTAAATAGTTCGTTGTATGGAAGTGGCAGTGCCACCTGGAGTGGCAGCGGGTTTACCAACACGAATTTGCTTGCTGGGAATATGGAGTTTGTGATAGCCAGCAATGCTGTGCCTCTCGCAGGTGGAACGCTAAATATTGCATCCGGTACAGTATACAGTTATGC
>DATJYH010000156.1:0-5721 GCA_035499675.1 Puia sp. | reverse complement strand
TGGATTCATGGTTTACTATTTTTAAGTGTACGGGTGTGCCCGGCAACCAACCCTGCCCGGAACCGGCCATGCATGCCGGCTGCTACTTCCTGATCTCCGCCGACAACTCCTGTTCAAATGTTTTCATGATCCTGCCCATCATACCGTCGACTTCTTTATCGGTAAGTGTTTTCTCTTCATCGAGGAAACTGAAACTAATGGCCAGTGATTTCTTGCCTGACCCTAATTTTTCACTTTCAAAAATGTCGAACAGCTGTACTTCCCGCAGTTTGTCGAGGCGGATTTTTTCCAGGGCTTTTTCCACGCTATCGTAGGACAAAGACCGGTGAACCACCAGGGCCAGGTCCCGGTGAACCGGCAGCTGCCTGGGCAATTCACGGAACTCTATATTGTTGCTTTTTATTTCCGCCAACAGCAGATCCCAGTTAAGATCCGCGAAATAAACAGGCTGTCTGATATCAAATTGCTGCAATACCTTTCGCTTAACCATTCCTGTTACTGCGGCTTGCTGCCCCCGCAGGGATATGACGATGCCGTTTTCGAGTTTTGTCTGCTGAAGGGGAGTGGTAGCAATATCCTTTACGCGGAATAGTTCGAGTATTCTGCCAGCCAGACCTTTGAGATAATAAAAATCGGAGGCTGCCGCCTTCCCCTTCCAGGAATCTTCCCGGAGATTTCCGGTTACATACAAGGAAAGATGATTTCTTTCTTCATACTGTCCTACCCCTGAACTGTGATAACTTTTTCCAAATTCAAAAAAGCGGAGATTGTTGTTTTTCCGGTTGAGATTGTAGGCAATGGACTCCAGGCCGGTTTCCAGCAGCGAGGGACGCATGATGTTCAGCTCTGCACTCAGGTTATTGATCATCTTCACGGTACCTTTCAGTTCCGTTTCGGAGAAATAGGCGCTGTTGGTAATGGAGTTGGTGAAGATTTCGTGAAATCCAAGTCCCACCAGGTAATCCGCAATCTTTTCGCGGTAGGCAGATTCTTCCCGGTCCGTTTCAATGGAGGGAGAAATGCTGATCGAGGCGGGAATGTCAATATTGTCAAGTCCGTCAATACGCATGATCTCTTCCACGATGTCGGCCGGCAAACTGATATCCGGTTTGTGAAAGGGAACAAGCACTTCGAGTCCCTGCGCATCCTGTTTTCTAATTTCAAAACCAAGCGAATCAAGAATATTTTTGGCGGAATCTGCATCGTAGGTTTTTCCGCTGAGTTTTTTCAGATAGGCGTAACTGAGAGTTACCACCGTTTTCGGCTTTGGATCGGGATACACATCCACCAGGTCGGAAGCGATTTCTCCCCCTGCCAGTTCCCTGATCAGCTGGGCTGCTCTTTTGAGTGCATCGGTGGTACCCGAAATGTCCATCCCCTTTTCAAAATGAGTGGCTGCATCCGTCCTGAGGTCATGACGGAAAGAAGTCTTTCTCACCGATTCAGGACTGAACCAGGCACTTTCCAGGAATATATTCCTGGTGGCGGATCCAACACCACTGTCCAAGCCGCCAAATACACCCGCGAGGCAAATACCTCCGGCTTCATCGCAGATCATAAGATCCTCTGCACTCAGCTTGATTTCTTTTTTATCGAGCGTCACAAATTTTGTTCCGGTGGGAAGATTTTTTACGATGATCCGCTGACCCTTTATTTTATCGGCGTCAAAGGCGTGAAGCGGCTGTCCGGTTTCATGCAGCACAAAATTGGTGATGTCCACGATGTTGCTGATGGGACGAACCCCAATGGCTTTTAACCTGTCCTGCATCCAACGGGGAGATTCCTTTAATGTAATCCCCTTGATGCTAACGCCGGAATAGCGCTGGCAATCCCGTTTGTTTTCTATGTTCACGCTGATCGGCAAACTCCTGTTGTCAATGCTGAAACGATCAGTGGATGGTTTTTTTACCTGGTAGGTTTTTTGTTCATGATGCGACAGGTAAGCACAGACATCGCGCGCTACACCCAGGTGGCTCATGGCATCCATGTGATTGGGGGTAAGGCCGATGCCAAATATATAATCCTCGTAAAGATGGAAAATCTCCGATACTGCCATGCCCGGCCGGGTATCCTGGGGCAGGAGGATGATACCTGCGTGATCCTCACCCAGGCCCACTTCATCGGCGGCGCAGATCATTCCCTGGCTTTCCACGCCGCGGATCTTTGCTGTTTTCAGGGTGACCGGCTCGCCCCTCAGGGGATAAATGGTTACACCTACCCGGGCCACGATCACTTTTTGTCCCGCGGCAACATTGGGTGCCCCGCAAACGATTTGCAATAGTTCACCCGTGCCGACATCCACCTTTGTCAGTTTGAGCTTGTCTGCATTCGGATGCTGCTCACAGGAAACCACCTCACCGGCCACCAAATCCTGTAATCCGCCTTTCACGGACTCGTATTTATCCAGGCTTTCCACTTCCAGCCCGGTTGATGTCAGGATTTTTGAGAGCTGTTCCGGGGAAATGTGGGGGAGATTGTCGGGCAGGTATTCACAAAGCCAGTTGTAACTAATATTCATCGAAATAGTCCGGGTTATGATTGAGGGGCAAAGATAGTTTTTTAACAGAAAGCCAGGGATTGTATAGACCGGGGATACTTTTTTATTGGCAGAACTCGTTACTGTTGGTTGGAAGAGGTCCTTCCAGGAACAATATATCCATTGCGCAACTGAAAATCGCAGCAAGGGTTCTTCCTAATTTAATGTTAATAAGTAACCGGTCAGTATACTTAGCACAAATAATGCGATCGAAACAGCGGTTACTAACACCCATAAAAGCTAATGTATGAAAAGAACGCTATCGCTCTCAGTAGTATTTCTTATTTTTTTAGCATCCTGCGGACCCTCTCATGTGGTGGTCCAGAACGATGTGCCCCCCCCTCCGCCGCCTCCAACCCCGGCTCCGGCTCCGGCAGTTTCCTACCAGTCATTTTATGATGAACTGAGCCCTTATGGCAGCTGGATCGATTATCCGGGTTATGGCTATGTGTGGATGCCCAATGCAGGACCCGGTTTCAAACCCTATGCAACCAATGGCCATTGGGTCTTTACCGATGCAGGTTGGACCTGGGTGTCTGATTATAATTGGGGTTGGGCCCCGTTTCACTACGGTCGCTGGTTCTACGACAATGCCTATGGATGGATGTGGATACCGGGTTATGAATGGTCACCCGCCTGGGTGAGCTGGAGAACCGGTGGTGAGTACTATGGCTGGGCACCTATGGGACCTGGTGTGAGTATCAACGTGGCTGTCGGATCTTATAATCCTCCGGCTAATTACTGGTGTTTTGTGCCGCGTCAATATGTAACCAGTCCCAGGGTCACCAATTATTATGTCAATGAAACAAGGAATGTGACCATCATCAATAACACCACCGTCATTAACAACAATCATGTAACGGTCAACAACATCAACAATACCAGGGTTAATAATAATGTCAGGACCAATGTGTATGCGGTGGGACCCGATCCCAACGAAGTGGGCAGGTATACCGGAACCCCTGTGCGGCCCGTCGCCGTCCGTGAAAGTGCACGCCCCGGCGGGGAACAGATGAGCAATGGACAGCTGAATTTGTATCGACCGGCTGTGAATCCTGCGCCCTCTTCTTCCAATAGCAGTGCCGGTGGATCAGCACCCCGAATGGCTCCTTCCAGGGTTGTACCACTGCGGGAGGTAAGACCTGTCAACAATCCTGGTAACCCCACGGTAGGCAATAGCCAGGAAACAGAGCGCAATGGTAACCCAACAGGTGCCGGCATGAACAATGGAAACAATGGCAACAACAACAGCTATGGCAACAGACCCGTGAACGGTGCTGCGGGAAACAATACCAACAGAACCGCACCAATGGGCAATAACAGCGAGACCAGGATGAATACAGGGAATGGCAATGGAGCTGCCAACAATAGTAATAATAATGTTGGTAATCTTCCTGCAAACAATAATCCCGGGCCTGGTAACAATGGTCGCAATAATAACAGCAATGCTGCCAACACGGCAACAAATAACAACGTTGTGCCGGCCAACAGAACACCTGGTAATCCCGCTAATACGGGGAATGTGAACACACCCGTCAATAATGGCCAGCCTAATGGCAATCCCGGTCGCGCTGCATATAACAACAACAATAACAACGTGCAAAACAGCCAGGCGAGCCGCACCGCGGGCAACAATAACAATCCGGCGAGAAATAACAACAGCAATCAGCAACATGTCAACAATACACAGGCGAATGGTTCCAAACCAAACAACCCGCAGCAAAAACCCAAAACAAACAAGCCGGTTCATCCCGATCAACATCAGGAAAAGCCAAAAGAGTAATACATCATATTTTTTGTAAAGTGAACCATTTTCAACCCTGTTCAAGACCCGCCATAGAGGCGGGTCTTGGCTTTTATAGGGTATAACGGCCCGCTACAAAAAGGCGTAAAAATTCATTCTGTAATCTTTGGAATTTATCAAAGTTTTTTCGGCAAAATCTTTCTGCACAGGAAGTGTGTATTTAAAATGCGAACGGGCGAAAAACTTTTTTAAATTGTGGATAAGTAGCGGGTTATTGTCTATAAGCCTTAAGTGAGCGTTAACAGGGATGTGGATTACCAAAGGAAAAATATAAAAAAAGATTTATTTTTTTGATCGAAGTTTTGCGCTTTATATTCGCCCTCCTGACTCAAAGGGATAACATTCTGTTCATAGTACTCTAACAATTTCTTAATAAAAGGCTGGATGACTGACCCGATGAGCTGGTTAAAACAAGTTTCATTTAACCAAGAGGGCGCATCTTATATCCAACTATCCCCGTTAAGAGGAAAACCGAAACCAAGGTAGAAAATTGACTTTTTTGCAGGAGGGGCCGGATCAATACCGGGCAACCACAACCTGCGGTAGGCACCGGGGATTCCCGGCCCGTTAGCGACACAACATTTTTTAATTTCTTTTGGACGGTTTTATTCATGGACTTGACAAATTTGAACAAGGAACGTAAGTTAAGGCGGAAGCCTTCGCTTGACCTGAGCACCATGGTTTATGGCAAAGTACCCCCTCAGGCAAAGGATCTGGAAGAAGCCGTACTCGGCGCTATCATGCTCGAAAAAAGTGCTTTTGATACGGTTGTCGAGATATTAAAACCAGAATGCTTTTACCTGGAGGCCCACCAGCGGATATTCCGGGCCATGCAGGGCCTGGCGCAAAAAAGTCAGCCCATCGATATTCTTACGGTGGTGGAGGAGATGCGAACCCGGGAGGAACTGGAAATGATCGGGGGGCCTTATTATGTAACCAAGCTCACCAACGCGGTTGTTTCCTCGGCCAATATTGAAACGCACGCCAGGATCATTTTGCAGAAATTCATACAGCGGGAACTGATACGTATCAGTGGTGAAATCATTGGGGATGCTTACGAAGACAGTACCGATGTATTCGACCTGTTGGACGATGCGGAAAGCAAACTTTTTGAGATCACCAACAACCATCTGCGGAAAAATTTTGACAGCATTGATACCGTGCTGGTAAAAACCATCCAGCGCATCGAAGACCTGCGTCACAAGAATGAAGATATCTCCGGTGTTACCAGTGGTTTTGCTTCACTCGACCGCATTACCTACGGTTGGCAGCCTACGGACCTGATCATCCTGGCCGCCCGCCCTTCTGTAGGTAAAACGGCGTTTGCCCTCAATCTTGCCCGGAATGCGGCGCTGCACTCCGGCAGGTCTACACCGGTGGC
>DATJYH010000155.1:0-5686 GCA_035499675.1 Puia sp. | reverse complement strand
TACCTAATATGAGCCGCCACATCCGCCACCAGCTTTTCTTTGCCCACCCGCCGCAAACCGTATGGCAATACCTGACCGATTCCAGCCTGATGGAACAATGGCTGATGAAAAACGACTTTCGGCTGAAAATAGGTCACTCCTTCCAATTCAGGGCGAGATCCATGCCCGAACTCGACTTCGACGGGATCGTGCATTGTGAAGTGTTGGAGATCATCCCTTATGAAAAACTGAGTTATTCCTGGAAATTAGGGCCGGGATCCGGTAAGATCACGATCGACTCGGTGGTTACCTGGGAACTGAAGGAAAAGGAAAACGGCACCGAACTTTCCCTGCTCCACACCGGCTTCGACCACCTCGAGAGCCTGGTATTATACAACCTCATGGACCAGGGCTGGCTGAAAAATATGCATACCATCGCTGAACTCATCAAAACCACAAAACATGCCCCAAACCCATCTTGACGCCTTCCAGGTGATTGCCGATCCCAGCAGGAGACAGATCCTGAAAATGCTCTCAAAAGAAAGCCTGCCGATCAACAGCCTGGCCGAAAATTTCGAAATGAGCCGACCCGCCGTATCCAAACACGTCAAAATATTGGAGGCTGCGGGATTCATTTCCATCCAGGACATTGGCCGGGAACGATACTGTTTGCTGAAGCAGGAGGGTTTCCGGGAGTTGCAGGACTGGCTCGACTACTTTGACGGATTCTGGAAATCAAAGTTGAAAAAACTGGAATCTCTGTTGAACAACAAAATAAAATAACGCGTATGCAAAACCAGGACTATTATGTCAGCATGAGGGTTGCCGCCCCGCCTGAAAAAGCTTTTGCCGCTATTACCCGGGTACGGGAATGGTGGGCCTCCGATATGGAAGGAAGCAGCGCACAACTCAACGATTCATTCACCGTGCATTTCGGCGAAACATTTGGCAGTTTTAAGGTCGTGGATTTTCTTCCGGTTCAGAAAATAGTCTGGCTGACCACCGATGGCCATCTTCACTTTCAAAAGAATCAGCGGGAATGGGTGGGAACCCGCCTCCTATTTGAGGTGACGCCCGAGGGAGATGGGAGCAGGGTCGAGATGACACATCTGGGACTTGTTCCGGGAAAGGAGTGTTTTGAAGAATGCAATGCAGGCTGGAACTACTTTATCAAAGAAAGCCTGTTTGGACTGATCACTAATGACCAGGGGCTTCCTCAATCTGAGAGAGTGCTGAGAATATCCTGAGAACCCGGGGCCCCGGCATCTCTTATTTTGCTGCGCGACTGACCGACATTTGATCTAAATCCCATCTACATGTCTCCACACGCCAAACTCATTGCCGGCGTCATTCTCATAACCATGCCCGGCATTCAATATGGAGGATAATTCATATTGACAATTTTGAAAGGACGCACGCAGCCCCAATTGATTTCGTTTCAAAAATCCGCGTTCAGGGGCGGGTATGCACATACCGGTGTGGGAGTGATCCTGGCCACCGTGGTACAATTTCTCTTCGATGGTCTGCAGGCATCTCCTGCTGCTGAACAATTCTTTCGCCTCGCCTTTCCCCCTTTCCGCCGACCTGGTGAGCGCCTGTTTTTTTGCCACAGCGATCGGAAAAGACTGCAACAAACCGGGTTCACTGACCATCATTCTGTATTTGGGCACCCCCAGTTGGCAGTCGCCTCCCTGTCCCTGGGAGTTGAGCTTGCAAAAAATGCCCGATACAAGATATTAGACGCAACGAAAAGACCCTACCTGACGCTGCCAAACTTGTCCGGTATGCCTGACTTTTTAGCAAAAGCATCACAAAGAGCATGTGCATTTTTCCCAAACTGACAATCTCTGCGTTATTCTCTCTTTTTGGGAAAAATAACACCTGTCTACCGGTGATGCTTAAATTATTTATGGGTTTTGCCGCACCAGAAAACCATTAAAAAACGTTTTATACCAGTTGCCCAAATCCGTTTAACCCGAAAATCGTAGCCCCCTATGAAAGCTATCGAGTACCTATATTTTAGAATCTACAATTTTTTCCATCAGCGGAATAACACGTCGCCGGAATTCTATACCCGGATGATTTCCATGTATTTTTTCTCTTTGTCGGTCGGTGGTTGGATCTTATTTCTCGAAGCATCCTACCTGCGCGTATTCAGGCATGCCTGGTTTTCATCCAAACCTGCCGCCTGTGTATTTGCGGCAGGTGTGTACCTGCTTTCAGCCCTGATACTCCACCAAATTTTTATTGTCAACGAGCACGACAGGAAGATTATGGCTAAGTATGAAGACAAATGGAAGGAAAAACCGACCAAAAAAAGAGATGTGCTGATCTCAGTACTCGGTATTACGGGTCCATATATCCTTAATATATCGCTTGCCATATTGTTTCCGCACACTTAACAGCGCGCAGAATGCCTGCACCTGCTGGAGGACTCATGTAAGATGGATGATTAAACAATTGCCCGCCATGATGTGAGTATGCGCAGAGAGTGGGTTCTGTTGCACGCCCATCCTCATTTACACCGCTGGTTCCTGTTGACTCAGGCAGTGAAAACTGCCCAGTCCCCAAATGATATCGGTGGAATCGATGCCAACCACTTCCCGATCGGGAAAACATTCCTGGATGATGCGCATGGCCAATTCGTCCTTTTTGCAGCGATAGGTGGGAACGATGACCGACTTATTGGCAATATAGAAATTGGCGTAGGAGGCAGGCAGGCGCTGGTCCTGGTAAATGACTTCCGCAGGCATAGGCAGCTCCACGATGTTCAACTGTTTCCCGTTAATCAGCCGCATTTTTTTTAGGTCGGCGAGGTTGCGCTGCAACAATGCATAGTTTTCGTCCCGTTTGTTTTCCTCCACAACGGTAAGAACACTGTCCTCATTAAAAAACCTCACGGTGTCATCAATATGTCCGTCGGTATCATCTCCCACAATCCCCTCCTCCACCCACAGCACCTGTTCCATACCATAGTAGTTCAGCAGGTAATCCTCCACCTGGTCACGGTTCAGCTGGGGGTTGCGGTTAGGATTAAGCAGGCAGCAGGTGGAAGTCATTACGGTTCCCTTTCCGTTAAAGTCAACGGATCCGCCTTCCATGATGATCCCGGGATAATATACCGGTATCCCGTATTTCTCGGCGATCCGGGTGGGGATCACATCATCCAGCTGGTAGGGTGGGTATTTATTTCCCCAGGCATTGTAGTTCCAGTCTACGATGATTTTTTTTTCTGCGGCCGTTGGGTTGATCAGAAATGCGGGGCCGTGATCGCGGCACCAGGCATCATTGGTAGGATGCACAAAAAATTCAACCCTGGCCAGGTCGATCCCATTTCTTTCCAACAGGTCCCGCGCAAAAGAACGCATGGTTTCGTCGACCACATTAATGCAAACTTTTTCGCCGCGGGTCAGTTCCTTTATAAAACGGGCATAGCAGGGATAAATCGAAGCAATCTTGCCCGGCCAGGATTCCTCCTTGTGCGGCCAGCTTAACCAGGTAGCAACGTGTGGAGCAAATTCAGCGGGGAAATAATAACCGAGTTCTTTGGGAGTCGCCATGAAAATCACCTATGTATTTGATCAGCGGAATAAAAATAAGCCCGTCCCTGTGGTCAGGCCTCCTCATCAATATATCGTTTGGTAATGGGCTGGTATGAATCAATTCGCCGGTCGCGCATAAAGGGCCAATGCGTACGATAGCTGTCCGTTTTGGCGGTATCAACTTCCTGTACCAATACTTCTTCCTGGTCGTGCGAACCCTGGCAAAGCACGGTGCCAAAGGGGTTGGAGACAAAAGATCCACCCCAGAATTTCATTTGCCCGTTTTGTTCCAGTCCTACCCGATTTACGGATATCACATGCACACCATTCGCCACGGCATGACTGCGCTGAATGGTTTGCCAGGCATTGTATTGTTCTGTATTGGTATTTTCATCCTGCGCAGTGGCCCAGCCGATAGCGGTGGGATAAAAAAGCAGTTCAGCGCCCATCAGCGAGGTAATTCTCGCAGCTTCCGGGTACCATTGGTCCCAGCATATGAGAACACCCACGGTCGCATAAGCCGTTTTAAACACTTTGTAGCCCAAGTCGCCGGGTGTGAAATAAAATTTTTCATAATAAGCCGGGTCGTCAGGGATATGCATTTTACGGTACTTCCCCAGGTAGCTGCCATCTGCATCAAGCACTGCAGTTGTGTTGTGATAAATGCCCTGTGCTCTTTTTTCAAACAGCGATGCAATGATCACCAGCTTTAACTCGGCCGCTATTTTTGCAAGGGCCTCGGTGGAAGGACCCGGTATGGGCTCTGCCAGCCTGAAGTTCTCATAATCTTCCACATCGCAGAAATACAGGGAGGTAAACAGTTCCTGCAGGCAGACGATTTTTGCGCCCCTGGCAGCCGCTTCTTTCACTTTTTCTGTGGCCTTGAGCAGGTTGGCATTTTTATCACCCGTGCAACTCATTTGTACCAGTCCGATATTGATCTTACTCATGGAGGTTGCGCATTGAGATGCAAAAGTACGTGTTCGCGGGGAAGTCGGGATACTAAAAATGTGTAACCTTCGCCGCGTTTCCGGCGAAGTAAGCTGTTCCCGAACCTAATCCAATTTTATCAAATCATTATTTTCTGCCCATTCTACGGAGAAAAGCGACGTGGGAGGCCACGGCCATATGGACCCTGGGATATTCGATGTATACGATCCCATACTCCTGGCAAGCCTGGCGTATAATCTTGCTGAGGGCGGGATAGTGGATATGGGAGATTTTAGGAAACAAATGATGTTCAATCTGGAAATTCAGTCCTCCCACCAGCCAACTGACCAGTTTATTGCGGGTGGCAAAATTGGCGGTGGTCTTTATTTGGTGGATGGCCCATTCATCCTCCATCTTCCCGGTTTCCAGGTTGGCTGTGGGGAAGGCGGTATGTTCAACCGTATGGGCCAGCTGGAATACCAGGCTGAGCACAAAACCGGCAATACAGGAAAAAATCGCAAATCCGATCAGCCAGTGCGTAAACCCGATCATATAAATGGGCAGACCGACAAACAGGAAGGCATGCACCAGTTTAAATCCCCAGAAAACGATATGATCCGTTGCGCTCATTTTCTTAAGCTGCATGGCACCCACCTTGCTCCGGAAATATTTCTGGTAATCAAGCATGAATATCCAGAAAAAGTAGAGTAGTGAATAGAAGAACCAGAAGTAGAGGTGCTGATATTTATGGAGACGATACCGTTTTTGGGTATCACTCATACGCATCCAGGGCTGGATGTCGATGTCGTCATCGATCCCGTCCACGTTGGTATAGGCATGGTGAATAACATTGTGCTTCATGTTCCACATAAAGCTGTTGCCACCCAGGATGTTCAGCGAAAATGCGGCGAGATGGTTCACCCAGGTGTATTTGCTAAAACTGCCATGAGCACCATCATGCATTACGTTAAAGCCAATGGCTGCTACGAGGCCGCCGAGCAGGACGCATTCCAAAATCGCCCAAATGGCGGAAGGCGTAAAAAACACGAGGTGGGTATAGACAAGCACAAAACAAACCATCAGCACAACCGCCTTGATAAACAGTGCATAGTTACCGGTAGACGCGGTTCCCACTTCTTCAAAATAAGCACTGGTCCTTTTTTTGAGTTCCGTATAAAAGGAATGAGGGACATTGGAAAATTTAGGAATGATCATACAAACAAAGTATTACAATG
>DATJYH010000154.1:0-9563 GCA_035499675.1 Puia sp. | reverse complement strand
CTTTCAAAGTAAACGAATAAAAGGCCCCTTCATACCAGTAAGGCCTATCCGCAGTATGGAATCCAAATCCAATATTTTCAACGGACTGTTGCCAGTTGGAACGGGGTGTAATGGCAATTCTTTGCATGGGTTGCTGTTAAAAGCTAAAAAAGAAATTGCTAAGATGAGGCCTTCCTGCTGCTGGCACCAAATCCACCTCTCGCTACAAAAAAGGAATGCAGAAAACCCGGAGCGGGACGATGCAACATCACGCCGCTCACTTTATGGGAATGAGAATAGGCAGCGGCCGGCGCATAGGGAATCGTGATATTATTGAGAAAGAACTGGATGACGTCGTAGTAGCTTCCGGCGCCTGCCAGATCGTTACAACTGTCGGGAATATACATCGCCTGCTGGCAGGAATCCGGGGGCGGCACGGGGCAGGCATTTTGCTGGTAGGAAGATGTTTTACAGGATGCCAACGCCGCTGTGATGAGCGCCAACTGGACGCAACTGGTCTTTTTCATGGCAACAATACTTTATATCGGTTAACGGTTGATTTTGCTACCTCTAAAAAACGTGCATCACCTGCATGCACACATGATCGTTATAATATCCGGGTAATGACACAGACAGGCTCGTCGCCGGCAGGGTGATACCTCCCGGACCGGGTTCCATATTGCTCCGGACAACGATGGATATTTGAATAATGCGACAGAAAGAAACGGGCATACGAATATATACTCCACTTCCGTGTTTTGTGGGTAATGAATTGTTAACGGACGCTGCATCCGTGCATCATTAGTATTGCTTTAACAAATGCTCCGGGTAGGCCCCGCCGTTACCAGTCCGGGAACTGTGATTCCGGATTAATAACATTGCTAGAAGCCGCCCTGCAACAAAGAGTCGAGACTTTGATTGCCCTCATAGTTCAGCGGAACAGAGAATGGAAAAATCCCTTTTTTTACACTGGCTTTGCCGTGCACGGCTACCTTCACCTCTCTCTTTAGCAGGAATTGCAGCGCGTTGCTGAAAAGCGAATGCATATCCAGCCTGAGGGAAACGGGGATATAGAAACTATCCATCCGGGGGATATTGATGGTTGAATCGAGCGTGGAATGACCAGCATGCTGATCATTCAGGTAAACATCCAGTTTGGCACGCTTAAGCTGCAGGGGAAATGGGTTTGGATTGAAGAATTTTAATTTTGCAGACAGCACGGTCTCCTGCCCGTTCCGGGTGGCCTGCAACCCGTCAAACCCGCGGTACTCCGGGGCGTCCGGTTGCGTACAGGAAATAAAAAGAACCGGGATCAGCAGAACAATCGAAAAAAAGTAATGCGTTTTCTTCATAGCTTATTCGAGCAATTGATGCACAATATACCTGATTAGGTTTTTCCGAGCTCCATATCGCCGATCCCGCAAAAAATTTAACATCCGGGGGATGGATATCAGCGAAAAAACCATTAGCATTGAAGTATATGATGCCCGCTGACCAACAGGATCTCATCTCACAGACGACAATGAGTGAAACGCCAAAATCGCGCTACCTGAAAGCGAAGGAATTTTATCGCCTTAAAATATTGTCGTATCGTGCGGTCAAGGACTTCCTTTTTCTTGCCTGCGGTATTTTCTCCGCAGGTTTTGGCCTGGAAAGTTTTCTCCTGCCCAATAAGTTTATCGACGGAGGCGCCACGGGCCTGTCGCTGCTCACCACGGAAATCACCAAATGGCCTTTGTCGATCCTGCTCATCCTCATCAACATTCCATTTGTGATACTGGGTTATCACCAGATCGGCAAATGGTTTACCATTAAAACCGGTTTTGCCATTGTTGGCCTGGCCCTTTGCGTCGGGTTTATTCATTACCCCATCGTTACCTCCGACAAACTATTGGTGTCGGTATTCGGAGGTTTTTTCCTGGGAGCGGGCATCGGTCTCGCGGTAAGAGGCGGGGGCGTGCTGGACGGGACCGAAGTGCTCGCCATTTTCATCAGCCGCAAAACAAGCGCTTCTGTAGGTGATATCGTACTTATCATCAACATCCTGATCTTTTCGCTGGCTGCCTATCTCCTTTCGGTGGAAACTGCCCTGTATTCCATCCTCACCTACCTGGCCGCCTCAAAGACCCTGGATTTTGTTATAGAGGGAATTGAAGAGTACACCGGCGTAACGATCATCTCACCAAAATCAGAAGAGATCAGTGAGATGATTACGCAAAAACTCGGCAGGGGCATCACCGTGTACAAGGGAATCCGCGGCTATGGCAAACGCGGGCATGTCAGTTCTTTGGAAATGAATATCCTGTTTACGGTGGTTACCAGGCTGGAAATTTCCCGCCTGCAGGCAGAAATCGAAACCATTGACCCCAATGCCTTTGTTGTGATGCACAGCATCAAGGACACGAAGGGAGGGATGATTAAAAAAAGACCCTTAAAATAATTTGCCAATGTGCAAATCTGCAAATTGGCTCATCAATGTCCGTCGGAAGTGTTGACCTGTTAAAAACCCTAAAAATTGTCAGCCGGTTACACAGATAGTATTTGCACATCTGCACATTGGTCACCTTCTTTCTATTTTGCATATGTAGCAGCATGCTTCCGCGCTTCGTGCATGGAGATATTCTACCTCAGGTTTGTTGTCGAAAATTTCTTCGATCATTTGATCAATATCCCTGTCGCCTACCAATTTTGTGTAAATCATCTGTTGCTGCCCGTTATACCCGATCAGCGTAAGATGAAAATGATCTTTATCTGCCTTAATCTCCGGAGGAAACCGGTATATGTCTGAATATTCCTCCACCTCTCCGGCATGAATGAACACGGGTCCGGGTTGGTCGTAGGCATTGTTGATCGGGAAGGGACTATGACTAAACAGGATCCTCCTGTCCTGCCCCGGCACAAAGGGTTTCAGGGACAACCTGCAGGGCCCGCGACCGGTAGCCATCTCTTCGGTTACGCGATGACCGAAATCATCTACCCCCTCCCTGCGAATTTTTTCCGCATATTCCTTTGCCAGCGGAACAACTTTGAACTTATGCATAAAAAAATATTTTGATTGTTTAACTCACCCTGGTCATATCGCCATTCCGCATCTCTTGTCCCGCACCCCTCAAACTTACCGACTACCGACTCCGGACTCCTGACTCCAAACACCCTCCCATCCAATCATGGCGGTCTTGCGTCCTGCTCCCCAGTGGTATTCACCCAACACCCCGGTGGACCTTATTACGCGGTGACAGGGGATCAGGTAGGCAACGGGATTCCCGGCCACCGCAGTCCCCACGGCACGGGACGCACCCGGCGCACCGATGGATGCTGCTATCTTCGCATACGTAGTCAGGTTACCCGTGGGTATGCGCAGCAGTGCCTCCCATACTTTGAGCTGGAAGGGGGTCCCCTTCAGGTGGAGGGTTAGACGTGAGTGCGGTTTCCCACCCAACTGGAAAACATGCAGGGCCCGTTGTTGCTGTTCATCCCCCGCATGATGGAAGCCGGCCCTGGGGAAATGCGATTTCAACTCCTCCAGCCCCTCTTTATCACGATCTGTAAATGCCATGTAACAGATCCCCTTCGGGGTGGAGGCCATCAGGACCCGGCCAAAAGGCGTTTCCGCGAACTGGTAGTTGATCTCCAACCCCTCCCCACCCTGTTTGAATTCGCCGGGGGTCATCGATTCGATGGAAATAAACAGGTCGTGCAGGCGCCCGGTTCCCGAAAGCCCCGTTTCAAAACTGGCATCCGCCAGGCTATGCTGTTCCTTCAGCAGCTGTTTGGCGTGACCAAGACTGATGTATTGCAGGAATTTCTTGGGACTCACCCCGGCCCATTCTTTAAACATGCGCTGAAAATGAAAGGGACTCATGTGAACCTGCCTGGCTACCTCGTCGAGATCCGGCTGAAGTTTGAAATGATCCCTGATGTACAGGATCGCTTTTTCGATGCGTTCAAAGTCTGTCATAATGCACAAAACTACTCCGATGAAGCAGGTCTGACAACCCGAAAACTGCGAAAAAAATGTGCAAATGTGCAAGTTTGCAAATTCTTCTGTGCAGCTCAACAATTATTTTTATTGCCGGTCAGGCAAACCGGGTAAAAGCTGACCAGGGATGACGGTAATCCATTTGCACATCTGCACATTTACACATTCGCCTAATTCCTTATCTTTCAAGAAAAAAATTTGTCCAGCATTCCAGAAAGAATCAAAGCCTTTAATGCCGACCGGGAGCAGGCCTATGTTCCACTGAAATACAAGCTGATGACAGCGGGCCCTTTCAGGTTTTTCCGGGGTACCTGTCATTTATTTTATGAGGACCTGGCCGCCGCCGACCCTTTTCCACACTATCCCCTGAGCTGGGTTTGCGGGGATCTGCACCTGGAGAATTTTGGTAGTTTTAAAGGGGACAACAGATTGGTGTATTTCGACCTCAATGATTTTGATGAAGCCATCCTGGCCCCCGTTACCTGGGAGCTTTCCCGGATTGTGGCGAGTATATTTGTCGGTTTCGACACACTGCAGATCAAACGCAGGGAAGCCCTGAAAGTGGCACAACTATTCCTGACATCTTACTCCGGCACACTTGCCAGTGGAAGGGCACGCTACCTGGAACCCCGTGTGGCCAGGGGCATTGTGCGATCCTTTCTTACACGCGTGGAAGAAAGGAAGGTCAAAGGCCTCCTGCGCCAGCGTACGGTGGAAACAAAGGGCAATATCAATCTGCTGATAGACAACAAACGCCTGTTCGGGCTGAACAGGACACTCAAATCGGAGCTTTCCCGGCAGCTCACTCAATGGTTGAAAAAAGCCGCCCACCCCTACCGGCTTTATCGTGTCCTGGACGTGGCATTTCGCATAGCCGGAACAGGTAGTATCGGAGTAAAAAGATATGTTTTCCTGATGCAGCACAGGGACAATCCAAAAAAATTTATGCTGGTAGATATGAAACAGGCCAAGCCATCTTCTCTCCAGCCGTATGTCGATATTCCGCAGCCAGTCTGGACCAGCGAGGCAGAACGGGTGGTGGCCATACAGGAGAGGATGGAAAGTACCCCGCCGGCGCTGCTGAACGAGGTGCGGTTTGGCAATGATTCGTATGTATTGAAGGAGCTGCAGCCCATGGAGGATAAAATCAATTTTATGATCATCAAGGACTGTTACGAAGACATTGAATGTGTGATCGACGAAATGGGCCTGATCACGGCGTCAGCACAATTGAGAAGTTCCGGTCGCCAGGGTTCCGCCATAGCGGACGAGCTGATCAATTTTGGCAGGGACACACACTGGCAGCAGCCGCTCATGACGTATGCGGAAGACTATGCCGGCCAGGTAAAAAAAGATTACAGGGCTTACCTGAGGGCATACAAAAGCGGATTTTTTAGCCAGGGTTCGGATATTCGTCCACAATCTTAAACCAAACAAAAAAATAGACTATGCAACTACCGGATGATTTTATCTGGAAATTGCTGCTGGCGCTGTTGATCGGTGGCATTATTGGGGCAGAAAGAGAATTCCGGAGTAAGTCTGCCGGCTTCCGCACCCTCACACTGATCTGCGTTGGGGCCACTTTGTTTACGATCATGTCCGAGATAATCGGCGGCCCGAAGGGCACGCCCGACAGAATTGCCTCCAATGTGGTGGTCGGTATCGGGTTTGTGGGAGCCGGGGTAATATTTAAGGGGGATAACCGGGTGAATGGCATCACTACTGCGGCATTGATATGGGTAACGGCTGCTCTGGGAATGGTCATTGGCGCGGGTTACATGCTGGCGGCCATAGTAGGCTGCGCGTTGGTGCTGTCGGTATTGGTCATATTCACCGTGTTCGAAGGATGGATCGACCGGATCAACCAGATCCGCGCCTACAAGATCGTTTGCGACTTTCAGCATGACACGCTTCATCGTTATGAGCAGAGCCTGCGGGAGCATCATTTAAAATACAAGAGAAGCCGACAGACCAAGTCCGGTGACCAGATCACCGGGGAATGGATTGTACAGGGGAGGGAAAAAAATCACAGGCGGTTTATACAAACTATTTTAAAGGACCCGGCGGTAAATGCGTTTGAGTTTTAAACGACGATGATCGATGGCCGATGGCGGGTTTAATGTGAAATCTCATGATAAATTTAAGGACATGATTTTTTCGAAAAAGATATAAGGCAACACCCTCCAACTTGCAACCAATTTAAAACGCGGCCATCGATCATCGGCCATTTCAAAATACATCCACCTTCCACGTCCTCTCAAACCGTTCTCCCGGTGCCAGTTTCAGGACTCCTTCTTTATGCGTAAGCTGCTGATCGCTGTCGACGGCATCTGCAATACCACACCAGGGTTCTATGCAGACAAAATCAGCATTTTTGGCGGCCCAGATACCCAGGTAGGGAAAGCCATCGATATGGAAGTCGAGTCCATGGTCGGTTTTGTCAGACCGCAGCGAAATGACCGATGAAGTGGGGAACTTCATCACCAGGGCGTCCTTCCAGAACAACTCTTTGCTGAGCGGGAGGACATCAGTTTGTTTTATCAGCGGGACCGGTTTCTTTTCAATCAGGCCATCCGGGGAGATCGGCCAGCGCGGAAGCGTCTCTTCCTCGTTAAATTCAAGATAGTAGTCTTCGTACCTTGTCCCGTCAACCAGTGGCAGCCGGAAAGCAGGGTGACCACCCACGGAAAAGTACATATCACCCGGGCCGGTATTGCTCACAGTATAAATCGTTTCCAGCGTTTGACCATGCAGGTGGTAACCGATCCTGAATGCAAAAGAAAAAGGATAATGTGGCAGGGTCTCCGCGTTGCTGGTCAGCAGGAAACGGATTCCTTCAAAATGTTGTTCTTCCACGGTAAATTCCAGGTCACGCGCAAATCCGTGTCTGCCGAGCTGGTAGGTTTTCCCCTCAAAAAAATAGCTGTTGTTTTTTAGCGTGCCAACGATGGGGAATAATACCGGCGAATGTTTTCCCCATACGGCGGGATCGCCGTTCCACAGGTATTCCAACTGGAAGTCCTTGCTGAACAGGCCCTGTAGTTCGGCCCCCCGGGCGGAAAAAATCGCCCTGATATGTTCATTTTCTATAGAAAACAAGGAGTTCGAATTTGCAAATGTGCAGATGTGCAAATTTGCAAATTCTTTTCGTGTAGCTGAACAATTATTTTTTTACGCTCAAACAGGCAAAAGCTGTCCAGGGAAAATCGCAATCCCATTTGCGCATCCGTACATTTGCCTTTCCGTTCAACATTTCGTTTCGCCTCCTGCAAAATAACCCGTCGTATCTGTGTATGAAACAGCTAATTTCGATGCATGTTTCGATTCCTGAATATAGTTTGGACCAGCCTGAGAATGGCGATCCAGGAGTTCCGCTCCAATAAACTCAGGACCGCCCTCTCCCTGCTCGGGGTAACCTTTGGCATTTTCTGCATCATCAGCGTGCTGGCGACCATCAACAGCATGAAAATAGCCGTTCAGAACGATATCAAATCCCTCGGTAGCAATACGATCTTTATTGACAAATGGGAATACCGCGACGAAAACAATTATCCCTGGTGGAAATTTATCAAACGGCCCACGCCCAAACTTCATGAAGTAAGCGAGTTAAAACAACGGGTTCCCATTCTGGCCAATGCCGCCTTCCTGATTTCCGACAACTCCATCCTGGAGGTGGGAAACGATATTCTGAAAAATGTAAACTACTATGGTGTTACGGAGGATTTTGCCAATATTGAACATTTTGAAGTGGGCGAAGGTCGTTACCTGCAACAGGCGGATTTTGACCGCAGCACCAATAATATTGTCATCGGTTACTCGCTCGCAGAGAAAATGTTTGGCAAGCCCGAAAAATCACTTGGACAGGTGGTCAGGCTCAAAAACAGCAAACCCGCGCTGGTCATCGGCGTTATTGCCAAACAGGGACAAAGCATGATGAATATGTGGGACTATGATAACAGCATCATCATGCCTTCCGGCTTTCTCAAACAGATGACGCGCGAAGAAAACGCACAACCGAGGATACTCGTAGAGGGCAGGGACAATGTAAGTATTCCGGCATTAAAAGATGAGCTGACCGGCGCCATGCGTTCGATACACAAGCTCAGCCCATACCAGGAAGATGACTACGCGCTGAATGATATCGAATCTTTCAGCAAATACATGGACAGCATATTCGCCAGCATCAATATTGGCGGCATGGCTATTGCCGCGCTTTCGCTGATTGTGGGTATGTTTGGAGTGGCGAACATTATGTTCGTGACCGTCAGGGAACGCACCAGCCAGATCGGCCTGAAAAAAGCCATCGGTGCCAAGCGGAGTACCATCCTTTCTGAATTCCTGCTCGAATCCGCCTTTCTCTGTATCATCGGCGGATTGATCGGTCTGTGCGCAGTGTTTATATTAACCGCTATTTTTTCGGCCACTTTTAGCTTCCGGGTATTTATCCCGGTCGATATCATTGCCCTTGCCATTGGCATTTGCCTGGTAGTGGGTATTCTGGCAGGCATTATCCCCGCATTTATCGCCGCCCGGATGGACCCTGTAGTAGCGATCAGGAAAAGCTGACTGACTCCCCAATTCCCCCCAACCTTTACAAAAATAAATGCCCAGGGTGGCTTCATGGATTTTGGATTTTGCTCCTTATATTCGATCATGTTTAGGTTCCTGAATATCGTCTGGTCCAGTTTCAAAATGGCCGTCCAGGAGTTCCGTTCCAACAAGCTGCGGACCTTTCTTTCCCTGCTTGGGGTGACCTTTGGCATTTTTTGCATCATCAGCGTACTTGCCACCATCAGCAGCATGGAACTGGCCGTAAAAGAGGAACTCCGTTCGATTGCCGGCCATACGATCTTCATCGGCAAATGGGAAAATGGCGGAGGTCCTGACTATCCCTGGTGGAAATACATCAAAAGGCCGGAAGTGAAGTATACCGAGATGAAACTGGTAAAGCTCAAAGCACCGGATTCCACGCGGATCGCTTATTTTATGAATATCCAGGCCAACGTGGAATATGCCGACGATGCCATGACCGGTGTGAACTACTATGGCATCACCGATCAATTCCCCAATATACAACCCATCGAGATCGGCTATGGCCGGTTTTTCCGCACCGAGGACTATGATAATGGTTCCGCATTTATTGTGATGGGATACAGCATCGCTGACGACATTTTTGGCAAAGCGGAGTTTGCAGTAGGCAAGACCGTTAGACTGAAGAATGCCAAGGAAGCCCTGGTGGTGGGTGTGATCGCCAAACAGGGACAAAGCATTTTCAACGCCTGGGACTATGATCACAGCATCCTGATGCCTTATAAGTTTATGCGGAGCATGGTACGGGAAGAAAATGCGGGGCCGTCCATCATGGTCAAGGGTAAGGATGATATGAGTATCGAGGGTCTCAAAGACGAATTGAGAGGAGCCATGCGCTCGATACGGAAACTAACCCCTACTCAGGATGATAACTTTTCACTCACCGATCTTGATTCCGCCACCAAGGACCTGGATGCCCTGATCGCCGGATTGGACACGGCCGGATGGGCCATCGCGGGGCTTTCGCTGATCGTGGGCATGTTTGGCGTAGCCAATATCATGTTTGTGACGGTGA
>DATJYH010000153.1:0-4680 GCA_035499675.1 Puia sp. | reverse complement strand
TTGGGTATCGCGCTGATCTTTAGTTCCGGCAAATGGGAATCACCGGTGCTGGCCGTGATCAGTTTTGCGCAGTTTTGCCTGGCATCCATGATCCTGGGCATCTACCTGTTCAACATCAAGATCGGCAACAGCCCCTTCCTGCTGGTGCGACAGGCATTCAGCGAAGCGCCCATCTTTCACCGGCCCGATTATCTCAGCATTCCGCAGATGCAGGATGGGCAGGGTTTGAATGCCTTGCTCCAGAATTATTGGATGGTGATACATCCCCCGGTACTGTTTCTCGGTTTTGCTTCTACGATCGTTCCTTTTTCCTTCGCCATCGCCGGGCTCTGGAAAAAACAATATGGCGGCTGGATCAGGACCGCCCTGCCCTGGACCCTGTTTTCAGCCTGTGTGCTGGGTACGGGAATCATGATGGGCGCCGCCTGGGCTTATGAGTCACTGAGTTTTGGCGGATACTGGGCCTGGGACCCCGTGGAAAACGCATCGCTGGTGCCCTGGCTGGTGATGGTGGCGGGATTGCATACGATGGTGATCTATAACGCCACCGGTCATTCGCTGCGGGCCACTTATCTTTTCCTGATCCTGGGTTTTATCCTGGTCTTATATTCCACTTACCTGACACGCAGCGGACGACTGGGTGATACATCGGTACATGCCTTCGTGGCTTCGGGTATGGAAGTACAACTGATCACGTTTATCCTTGTTTTCCTGGCGCCGGGGATCATCCTCTTTGTGCGGAACTATAAAATGATCCCCCATATCATCAAGGAGGAAAACGCCTATTCGCGCGAATTCTGGATGTTTATCGGATCACTGGTGATCTTTTTATCAGCCGTATTCATCATCGTTGCCACTTCGCTGCCGGTGATCAACCTCCTGGCGGGTACGCGTTGGACGGTGGGGGAGGATGCGGCATTTGCTTATAACCGGATCGAAATATTTGTGGCCATCATCCTCGGGCTGCTTACGGCCGTTACACAATACCTGAAATACAAACAAACAGAAAAAACCTTTTTTGTAAAGAAGATATGGTTGCCGACGGCGGTGGCATTGCTGCTCTCTGTACTGATCAGTGTGTTTGGGGGTATTCATTATGAAAAATATGGTCCCGGTTATCTTGCCGCCATTCACCTGGCCTTGTTCTGTGCATTGTATGCGGTAGTGGCCAATATCGGATATATATGGGCCGGTCTCAATGGCAAAGTCAAGGCTGCGGGGGCATCCGTAGCACATATCGGTTTTGGGATGATGCTCGTGGGAATTTTGCTGTCTTCTTCCAAAAAACAAGTGCTCTCCTACAATACAACCGGCATCAACATCAATTTTGATCCTTCCACCAAGGAAAACCCGCTGGAAAATATCACGCTGTTAAAGAATGTGCGCACCGATATGGGAAAATATTGGGCCACTTATGTGAGCAATGATTCGGTTGACGAAGCCAGCAAGACCACTTTTTATCATATCCACTTACGCAAAAAGGACAGCACCGATGCCTTTGACCTGTACCCGAACCTGATGAAGGCTACCAAGGGACAGCAGGGTTTTTCATTCAACCCCGACAAACATCATTACTGGAGCAGGGATATTTTTACGTATATCAGCGCGGTAGACAATACCGAACAGGGGGATACCGCGCAGTTCAAAAGATACCCCGTGAAGGTGCATGATACGGTGTATTATTCAGCCGGCTACCTGCTGTTGAACAAGGTGGTCGTTAATCCCGACAACGAAAAATATCACTTCACAGCTTCCGATACCGCCCTGATGGCAGACATTACCGTAGTGGGGAGGGACAGCATCCGTCATACTGCCATGCCCTTATTTTACGTAAAGGGCAACCAGATGAATTTTATCCCGGATACTGTTTTTTCACAGAACCTGGTCATCGGCCTGACCCGCGTGGTGGACCACAACCGCGTTGAATTGAGTGTCAAAGAATCTTCCCACCTGGTCCCCTTTGTTTCGCTCAAGGTGCTGGAGTTTCCACAGATCAACCTGCTGTGGTTGGGAACCCTCATCATGATCATCGGGTTTGTAATGAGCATCCTCCGCCGGAGAAGCAGGCTGTCATTGGCCTAGAACAGATTTTTCTGCAAGGATTTATCAAAATTTTGAAGCGGCTTTTGGGTTACTTACCCTGTCATCCGGGTATATAAAAGCTAAAGATTTTTGACTATCTTTAGATCGTTTCTATGCGCTGTTTCAGCCCAAAATATCCTTTTCTTTTTCTTGCCCTCGTACTCCTGTTGATGACGAGGACAACTGCCATGGCCCAGCAGCAACCTCCTTCCCCGAAATATGGCCCGAACGACACGATCTATGTTCCCATTTATGTGCTTAACGGCGATACCCTTCCCGCGCGGACCCTGGAGATGGTTTGGATTACAGCACCCATGACGCATGCCATGCGCAGGCGGATGGAGGAATGGACGAGGCTGCGCAATGCCGTGTATGTTACCTACCCGTTTGCACGCAAGGCAGGTGTTATCATGAATGAAATGAACGCGAAGCTGGCGCTGATGAAAACAGCGGAGGAAAAGAAATCCTACATTAAATCAAGGGAGAAAGATCTAAAAAAAGAGTTTGCCGACCCGCTTGAAAAACTTTCTGTATACCAGGGCAAGATCCTGATGAAACTGATCAACCGGCAAACCGGAAACAATTGCTACGACATCATCAAGGAATACAAAGGATCCTTCACAGCCCGGTTTTGGCAAACCGTGGCCTTTTTCTTCGGAAGTAACCTCAAACAGCCCTACGATGCCAGGGGCGACGACCAGCAGATCGAGTCGATTGTGCTGGAGGTGGAGAGGATGTATCATAGTTAAAAGAGAGGGGATGCATGATACGGGCAGATCAGCGGCTGCCCTAAATACCAATTCTATCGTGGAGGGTTAGATGACAATTCGCAGATTTCGGTTTAACAACTCCCCACACCAACCCGAATCTCGTATCCTACATCACGCATCCCGTATCAAAGTCTCATTATCTTCTCGATCAGTCCTGAGGTCGAAAATCCGGGAACCAGCGGATTGATCACCACTCTTCCGCCACGGGCCAGTACTTCCCTGGCGCCGACGATCTGGTCGATGGTATAGTCGCCGCCCTTTACCAGTACATCCGGGTTGAGCGCATTGATCAGGTTCAGGGGGGTATCTTCTTCAAAAATGATAACAGCGTCCACCATGAGCAGGGAGGCCAATAACAGGGCCCTCGACTGCTGGTCGTTGATAGGGCGGTGTGGACCTTTTAGTTTTCGCACCGACTCATCGGCGTTGACGCCTACTACCAGGAAGTCTGCTTCCACGGCAGCCTGGGAAAGCGAGGCGATATGCCCCTGGTGCAGGATGTCGAAACAACCATTGGTAAAAACAATCGTCTTACCCAACAAGCGGAGGCGGCCCGCCTGGTGCTGTAACTGGGAAAGATTGAGGATTTTAGGCTGGATGATCTGCGGAGCTTTCATTTTTCTTTTTATTGACCCTGGGTAATAAAATAAAACTGACCACGCCAAACAGGATAAAACTGAGGAACTGCCCAAACCAGAGCAGCCATCCCAGCGCCTGCCCGTAAGGTTCCTTTTGCACATGGTAAAAGGCCACGGTTTCCTGTACCAGTAATGCATATGCGCCAATGCCGCCGGGGGAAACGATCATGCCCACACTGCCCATGGCCAGCACGGTGAGTGCATCCGAGAGGCTGAGCTGGCTGGTTTCGCGGATGGCAAAAAAGCCGCACCAGGTGCTCAGCAGGTACAGGGCCCAGATCCCGGCGGTGTAAGCAAAAAACAGGGGTTTGTTTTTCAACGAACGTACGCTGATCAAACCATGCCATACGCCGGTGAGTATGCTCCTGATTTTCTGCACCACGTTGATATGTCCCAGCCTGCTGAACAAATACCGGAGCAGGAGGAACAGGATGAGGGCGCCGGCCAGCAGGATGATGATTTTGCGGTAGGATGTTTTTCCCGCCGGGTTTTGGAAAAGCGGGAAGATGGTGGAAGAAGCCAATGCATGGATGACATCAAACTGGAACACAAAGGTCAGTCCGAAGACGAGCAGCAGGCAGAGTACGTCAAAGGCCCTTTCTGCCACGATGGTGCCTACCAATTTTTCGGCGGGTACTTTTTCATAACGGGCAAGAATAGTGCATTTGATCACTTCCCCCAAACGCGGGGCGCCAAGGTTTACAAAATAACCGATCATCACGGCCAGGAAGGTGTTGATCTTGGAAGGCTGGTAACCGAGGGGGCCCATAAGCTGTCTCCAGCGAAGGGCCCGAAGCCAGTGGCTGCAAAGGAGGAAGAGGAGGACGGGAATGAGCAGCCAGTAATGCGCGCGATCGAGGGCATCTTTCAACTGCGCCCATTTTTGCTGGTCCAGGTCGCGCAGGCTCAGCCACACAAAAAAGGCGGCCAGGGCCACAAAGAACGCGTATTGCAAAAGGGGAATAAGTTTTTTAGTCATAGTAAGGAATCATTTACCCACGGGTACGGACCCGACGGCATGGTCATTTCGGAATGATTATAACGAATTCCCCTCTTTGGGGAAAATGATCCAGGGTTTGAAGCGTTTTGCCTGTTCAAAATCCATCCGTGCATAAGAGATCACGATGACGATATCACCCGGGGCTCCCTGCCTGGCAGCCGGCCCGTTCAGGCAACAAACACCCGATCCT
>DATJYH010000152.1:0-3463 GCA_035499675.1 Puia sp. | reverse complement strand
TTTTTTGAAAAATGTAGAGATGATCACATCCTTCGCAAAACCGCAACTGGAATGCGGGTCCGCATAGGCCTGTTGTATTTCGGCTGCCTGGGGACCGAAATAAAAAAACAGGGAGCAATCGTCTTTCCCAGGTGGTTTGTATTGCAGGTGGTCCTCCTCATAGGGCAATGTGTCCAAAAATGAGCCGGACTTATAATCGGGATATCCCGTATTGATATAAAAGCAAACAGCTGCCAGTTGCCGGTTTAGCAACTTTACCCTTAATTCGCCATAATGACTTTTGATGACATTTTTTTCGATCACACCCTTCAAAATATAGGTACCCGTGGGATCAATAAATTCGGGTGGCGTACCGGATGGCCAATAAAAGCCTGACGATGACAGCAGCAGGTAAAGCAGGCAAAATTTTATCATACTTCATCCATTTTAGAGCGTGAACGAAGTCCTCTCATGCAGGTCGGCAACTTAAATGTACGAAAGACTACGTCGATTGTCAGCTTAATTATGGCGAACGGCAACAGAAGTGCGGCGGTTGGATGGCCCCGGCAGGACGCCTGCGGAATCTACCCGCCGCGGGATAAGACCGGAAAAATCAAAATCAAACAATCTCCTGCCGGTTAAGTCATATTTGCTTACCTTTCTTGAATATTTTCCTTCTGGCAAAGATGTGACATGAAAAAATCCAACAGTTTCAGGTGGAGCACGGAAAGTGAGCCGCACAAAATACGCACCAAAGAAATCATCAGCAGGCATCCCGAAATAAGAAAGCTGATCAGCCGAAATCCATATACGTTACTCATCATCCTATTCTGCGTAGCGGCTCAATTAACACTGTCCTGGTTATTGGGGAACCAACCCTGGTGGCTGGTATTGGCAGTCGCTTACTTTGCAGGCGCATTTTTCTGTCATACCCTGTTTGTTTGCATCCATGAATGCGCACACAACCTGCTTTTCAAAAAGAGGTGGCTTAATACCATGTCGGGCATACTCGGCAATCTTCCGTTGGTGTTTCCCAGCTCGGTTTCGTTTCAGAAATACCACCTCAAGCATCATTCCTACCAGGGAGTTGAGGAACTGGATGCCGATATGCCCTACCGCTGGGAGGCTGCACTCATCAATAATTCAACGGTGGGCAAGGCCATCTGGCTGTTGTTTTACCCATTGTTTCAGTTAATCCGTCCGGTCAGGCTCAAAGAAATTTCGCTGCTGGACAAATGGACATTGATCAATTGGATCATCCAGTTCAGCTTTATGGGTTTCTTTATTTATTTTTTGGGTGCGAAGTCAACTGTCTACCTGGTCTGCAGCTTTTTCTTTTCGGTGGGATTGCATCCACTGGGAGCCCGGTGGATACAGGAACACTTTTTGACGCACGGGGACCAGGAAACTAAAAGTTATTACGGGATGCTGAACACGGTTAACCTGAATGTCGGCTATCACAACGAGCACCACGATTTTCCTTCCGTGCCATGGAACAAATTGCCGCAGATCAAAAAAATTGCCCATCATTATTATGATACCATGGGCTATCACACTTCCTATACCGCCCTACTGTTTCGTTTCCTCTTTGACCGGAAACTTTCCGTGTACTCCCGCATGGCAAGAGCCAACCGCGGCAAGCAGGAGAGGCGAAAAAACGGTATGGAGCAACCCGATCTGGCCACACAGCAATAGACATTTTACAAATATTGCCATTCTCCTCTGCGGGGCACAAATACCCGGGCATTTCTGTGTATAACAGAGATGGGTAGTTGCATTTTAGTACCCGGCCGCCATCCCATCTTTGCGGGGATCGGAAGCGCCGAAATAGATCTTGTGTTCCGTGTCAACACGGATACACTGGTATCCTCCATAGGAGCCGGGTTCCCCAAAACCCACACTATGACCCATCTGCATCAGAGCGCGGATGGTTTCATAGGGAAATCCCGATTCCAGCAGGATCCTTCCCGAGCCGCTTTTTTGCACACCCGTTGGATCGGAGGAGCCCTGGTGATCGATGCGCGGGGCATCGCCGGCTTCCTGCTCGTTCATGCCGAAATCGATCATATTCATCAGCACCTGGACCTGCCCCAGGGGTTGGAAACTGCCGCCCATTACGCCAAAGCTCAGGTAGGGTTTGTCGTCCTTTGTAACAAACGCAGGAATGATGGTATGAAAGGGACGTTTATGTGGCGCATAGGTATTATTTTTCCCCTCAGTGAGGTTGAACAGTCTCCCTCGGTTTTGTAATACAAACCCCAACCCGTCGGGAACCATGCCGGAACCAAAGGCCGAAAAATTGCTTTGTATCAGTGATATCATGTTTCCGTCATCGTCGGCGATGGTAAGGTAGACGGTCTCTCCCCCCGCAGGTCCGGCATCGCCCGGCATAAAATCATCGGAGGCTTTGTCGGGCCTGATCAGTTTGCGACGTTCGTCAGCATATTTTTTTGAGATCAGCTGCGCTACCGGTACCCTGGCAAACTCCATATCAGCGTAGTACCTGGCCCGGTCTTCGTAGGCCAGTTTTTTGGCCTCCGTGAACAGGTGAACATGTTCGGGACTCCCAAATTGGATTTTGCTGAAATCGAAACCCTCCAGGATGTTTAACATTTGCAACACTGCAATGCCCTGGCCATTCGGCGGCAATTCCCAAACACGATACCCGCGATAGGTGGTCGATACAGGTTCTACCCAGGTGGAGACATGGTCTGCCAGGTCTTTATAAGAGAGATAACCTCCGTTCTTTTTCATGTACGCGTCGATGGCCCGGGCGATATCGCCCTTGTAAAATGCGTCCCTGCCGTCCGCGGCGATTTCTCCCAGGGTATGCGCCAACTGGGGATTTTTGAACAATTGTCCACGCATCATGGGTTTGTTGTCCGGCAGATACACAGCAGCAGTGTTCGGATACTTGTGCAGTTTCGGTTGGTCTTTGTTCCACTCAAATGCAGCTTCGTCGGCTACAGGGAATCCATCGCGTGCATATTGAATGGCATAGCTTAACAGCTGGCTCATCGGCAACTTTCCAAACTTTCCATGCAGTTCAAACCAACCATCTACACAACCTGGTACAGATACTGAAAGCGGTCCGTCTTCCGGTATGAACTGAAGACCCATTTGTTTAAAGGTTGCCAGTGTTAACCCATAGGGCGAACGACCCGATGCATTCAACCCATATAATTTTTTTGTTTTTGCATCGTATACGATGGCGAACAAATCTCCGCCGATCCCATTCATTTCGGGATCGGTTACGCCCAATACCGCGTTGGCGGCGATGGCCGCATCGATGGCGCTGCCACCTTTTTTCAGCACGTCGATGGCCGCCTGGGTAGCCAGGGGGTGACTGGTGCAGGCCATGCCATGCTGTGCCATTACAGATGAACGTGTTGAAAATGTTCTGCCGGTCAAACGGTCCTGCGCGGAGGAAGTTCCTGTGAACAAACAAAAAAGAAAAGCAGGGAAAAAAAGCATCCAGCCAATG
>DATJYH010000151.1:0-2396 GCA_035499675.1 Puia sp. | reverse complement strand
CGGGCCTGCTGGCCTTGTTGATTGCCCTGGGTACGGTAAGTTTCCAGGCGCTGCGGGCGGCCGTGACCAACCCGGTAGAGTCTTTGCGAACAGAATGAGAAGAAAATGTGCGAATGTACAGATGTGCAAATTTGCAAATTCTGTCGAGCACAAGACCTGTCAACTGTCGTCCGCCTGCTCCGCCTAAGGAGGATTCGGCGGACGCGGTCTGTGAGCTGTCAACTGGCAAATGCGGGCTCGGTCAAAAAAAATAAAATTACGGTTATGATCAAAAACTATTTCAAGACTGCCTGGCGAAACCTGCGAAAGAACAAAGTGTATTCCGCGATCAATATTGTGGGCCTGGCCATCGGCATGGCGGCCTGTATCGTGATCATGTTGTTTGTTTTTTATGAGAAGAGCTTTGACAACTTCCATAGCAAAAATCTGTACCGGCTGAATGAAGTGCAGAAATTTGAAGGCATGGTGGCTTCCCAGAAAGTGGCGCTTTCCATGTTCCCCATGGGCCCCACCCTGAAAAATGAATTCCCGGAAATAAAAAACTTTACCCGGATCAACTGGAGAACAAAATATCAGCTCACCTATGGTGAAAAACGGATATTCGTGCCACAGGCATTTTATGTAGACTCCACGTTTTTGCAGCTATTCGACTTCCACCTGCTCAGGGGCAACAGGGCTACGGTGCTGCAAAACCCGCACAGTATGGTGCTTACAAAAGACATGGCCCAGACCCTTTTCGGCGACGTGGACCCGATGGGAAAAACAGTGCAACATTTTGGAGGCGATACGACCAGCTTCGTGGTCACCGGCATCCTGGACAATGTACCAAAAAATTCACAGCTGCAGTTCGACGGACTCATGTCCTTCAATACCATTTATAAACCCGACTGGCTCAACTGGTGGGGTGGCAACTGGCTGGATACCTATTTTGATCTGGCGCCCAATACCAATGTTGCCGCGTTGGAGAAAAAATTCCCGGCATACCTGAAGAAACACCTTGCCGATGGTGACGGGTGGAAATATTATGAACTTTTCCTGCTGCCTTTCCGCGATGTCCATTCAAATGCGGCCGACATCGGGCTCGATTATCTCAACTTCCAGAAATTTGACCAGCACTACACCAATATCTTTTGGGCCATTGCCATCATCGTGCTCCTGATCGCCTGTATCAATTTCATGAACCTGTCGACAGCGCGTTCCGCCGAACGCGCGCGGGAAGTAGGTATCCGGAAATCGATCGGCGCACAGCGCTTCCAGTTGGGTGTCCAGTTTATTGCTGAAACGGTGCTGCTCTCACTCATTGCGCTGGTATTGGCGCTCGGACTGGTGGAACTGGCACTTCCCTACATTAACCACCTCAGTCAGCGCGAAATCCGGTTGCCGTTCTGGAACCATCCGCTGCTGCTGGTTTACGTACTATTGGGTACTATATTGGTAGGCATCCTTTCCGGGCTTTATCCCGCCGCCTATCTCTCCTCCTTTCAACCGGTGAAGGTGCTGAAAGGCTCTATCCAAACCGGGAAAAACAAAGGGCTGATGAGGAATATCCTGGTCGTCGGCCAGTTTGCGAGCGCCATCTTCCTGATGATCGCCACCATTTTTGTGGTCAAACAATTGACGTATATGCAACACCGTGATCCCGGCTTTAACCGCGACCAGGTGATGACGATCCCCCTCGATGAGATCACTTACAAGAAATTCGATCTTTTCAAACAGGAACTGCTTGGCAGCAGTCTTGTGTCAGGGGTCACCGGTGCACAGGATGAACTCGGAAGCCACCTGGACCAATCGGGAATAGAATTCAAAGGTGACGGGCCGCTGCGGAACCTGACATCCACCCGGTTGATCGTGGATCCTGATTACCTGACGCTGTACAACCTGCAGTTGGTACAGGGGCGCAATTTCTCACATGAAAAATCCGCCAACGGAAGGGAATACATCATCAATGAGTCGCTTGCCCGTGAGTTATTAAAAGATAACAAGAAGGCTGAGTTTTCCTCGCTGATCGGGAAACATTTTGGTTTCGACTCCCTGGGTTATATCGTAGGCATTGCAAAGGATTTTAATTTCAACTCATTGCATTATAAAATTGAAACGATGTTTATGTTTAACCAGAAGGATTGGGGCTATAGCAATGTATCCGTTAAGATCAATGGCTCAAAGTCGCAGGAGGCCATTGCCTTTGTGCAGTCCACCTGGAATAGACTTTTTCCCGATCATCCCTTTGAATATCATTTTCTCGATGAACATTTTGAGGACCTGTATCGCGCAGATACCCAGGTGAGCCGGATTGTCGGCATTCTTGCTGCACTGGCCATCATCATTTCATGTCTGGGATTGTTCGGGCTTGCTTCCTATGCGGGTGAAAAACGGGTAAAAGAAATTGGCATCCGGAA
>DATJYH010000150.1:0-3251 GCA_035499675.1 Puia sp. | reverse complement strand
TGAGCGAGTAGCCGGAGTTGTTGTGCGGGTAGTTGCAGGGCAGGGATGACTGGCAGCAGGGCCAGCAAGGTCCTTAATATCATGCGGGGAAAGAATTAATGGGAGGATATCTGTTTTCTGAATTCGTCGATTTCTGTGATGCCCTGGTTTCGCCAGACCTCCTTCCCGTTTTTATACAAAATAAATGTCGGGATGCCATCCACTTTCAATGCCGACATGAGATTGGTTTGTGCGCCTCCATCCATGGCCAGGAGCCTGAATTTACTTCCCATTTCCTTTGTCAGTTGCTCCACAACAGGCTGCATCTTCCTGCAGGGCGGGCACCATTCGGCCCCAAAGTCCACCAGCACCAGTCCCTTATCACCTACCTGGGCCATATAGTCTGTCGCGCTCAGTTGTTTAACTTCGGTTGTGCCTTCCAGTGGTAATGAGGCAGTTTTCCAGGCCCTGATACCGCCCTGCAGCTCATATACGGATTGGTACCCGTTCTCACGCATCCACCGGGCAGCTGCTGAACTCCGTCCACCACTCAGGCAATAAACATATACAGGTTTTGACTTATCCAGGTATTTAACCCGGTCCATAAACTGGGACTGGTTATTCCAATCTGCCAGCATGGATTGTTTGATGTGCCCGCTGTTAAACTCCGAAGGGGTGCGTACATCCAGCACCTGGATATTTTTCTGATCGATTTGTTTCTGGAAATCGGCCGGAGACAAGACCGGGTCATTTTGGCCAAAACAGCCAAATGTCAGCACCAGTAACGGGGAGATCATGCCAAAGCGCAACGATTTCATGAGATTCTTTTTGGCAAAATTACCGAAAACTGGAAAACGAGGCCGGGCTTCTTCATTCACGTCATTTTCCGTAAAAATACTGTCGGGTTTCCTTCCCGGATATTTGTGAAAAAACGACACAGAAATTTAACCTCTTGTTATCATAAGACTGGTACAACTCTTGCGCTATAATCAATTACTTAACCTCCCATTTATGATAACCATATCCTTATATAAGGCGCCCAAGGCAGTCCTCGATAAGATCAACAAATTGCTGTCCACGCTCCGGTTGTCCAAAAAACTATATGAACAAACAGCGGCGAAGCTTAAAAACAGTCAATTTCAGGGAACGATCCTGGGGCTTGCGCAGGAAAACAGGCAGTTTGCAGAGGAACTGGCCGCTCATCTGCACACGATGGGAGGGGAGGAATCCATGCCTGTGCCCGATACCGGGGTAAAAACCGGGGCAGCGCAGGAGAAAGTGGAATGGGAAGGAGGAGACGATGAAAAAGCGGCCCTGACACATTGTGCCATGCGTGAATGGTACACTGGACAACAATATGAAGACGTGCTTAAAGAACCACATCTCCACGAAAACCTGCGTCGGCTGATCAGCTACCAGCTGAAGGGACTGATGCATTCGATTGCGCAGATGACGCTGCTGAATAACTCACTTGCAAAAAGCTAGAGGAAAATGTGCGAGTGTGCAAATTTGCACATTCGCACATTTGCAAATTCACTTAATATTTAGTTAACTCCGGCTGGACCTCGTCAATATAAGCCAGGATACCACCCTTCAGGTTATAGAGGTTCGTAAATCCAAATTTCTGTTCCAATTCGCGGATGGCAGTAGCGCTTCTTGAACCGGCTTTACAATGAACGACTACCGGAAGATCACGGGTGATCTGGCCGGCATGTTCGGCGATGGTGCCCAGCGGTATCAATGTTGCTCCAATGTTTACGATGTCGTACTCGTGTGGTTCCCTTACATCTACCAGTTGAAATTTTTCCCCGTTTACCTGCCAGTCATACAATTCCCGTACGGTGATTTCGCGGAGTGGTTTTTCTTCCACCGCTCTCATGCCGCAAAACTGTTCGTAGTCGATCAGTTCGGTGATGGTGGGATGCTCGCCATTGATGGGGTTGTCGCTTCTGCGTTTGATCCTGAATGTTCTTGATTCAAAGTTCAGGGCATCGAATATGTAAAAGCGTCCGGACAATGTTTCTCCCACACCGGTAATCACTTTAATTACTTCCAGCGCCTGCAGGCTGCCGATAATACCAGGCAATACGCCCAGCACACCGCCTTCCGCGCAACTGGGTACCAGTCCCGGTGGAGGTGGGGTGGGGTAGAGGTCGCGGTAGTTAGGTCCTCTTTCCCCGTCTTTGTTTACATAATTAAATACCGAAGCCTGTCCTTCAAATTGGAATATGGATGCGTACACATTGGGTTTATCCAGTAAGACACAGGCATCATTGACGAGGTAGCGTGTCGGAAAATTGTCAGTCCCGTCAGCTACCACATCATACTCCCTGATGATGTCCAGTGCATTCTGTGAATTGAGATGGGTGTTGTAAAGTTGCAGGCGAATATGCGGATTGAGCGCGGCGAGTCGCTTTTTGGCAGCTTCCACCTTGGGTTGGCCGATTTCCTGTACACCAAACAATACCTGTCGTTGAAGGTTGCTGTCATCTACCACATCAAAATCCACGATGCCGATGGTGCCCACGCCAGCAGCAGCCAGGTACAGCAACACGGGGCTGCCAAGACCCCCGGAACCGATGACCAGCACCTTTGAGGCTTTTAATTTTCGCTGGGCCTCTATTCCAAAGGCAGGAATGATGATATGCCTGTTGTAACGGGCCAGTTCTTCTTTTGAAAAGCTGATATTTTCAACACTCATAGACCTGGTTTTAGATTTGAATACCTCCCGCAATGGCCGGTACAATACTGATTACCGCGTTGTCCTGAACGACTGTCTTTTCGTGCTGCAGATCCCGGATGTCGTCGTCACCAACGAAAATATTCAAAAAGCTCCGTATCTGCCCCTGTTCGTCCAGCAGGTGTTTGGCAAGTCCGGGAAAATGTTGTGTCAACTCGCGAATGGTACCCTGTATGTCCCCAGCTTTTACTTCCAGCCGGGCGTCGTTGTTGGTAAACTTTCTCAAGGGTGTTGGAATGATAATAGTCGCCATATTTGTTTTGTTTTTTAACTTAGGTTGAACTGGAAAAACCCCAGGTTTTCTTCTTCAAATTGTTCGTTTTCATTCAGCCGCCACGAACGGATGCCGGTATTTTCGGCATCATGCACGGATATAATGACATAGGAGAAATAAGGTTGCGCCGCTTTCCGGTCGTGTTCGGAGGGAACGGCCGGGTGCCTGGGATGTGAATGATAAATCCCCAGCAGTAACCGATCGCTCGCAGACGCATGTCGTTCAGCTTTCAGATAATCCACCGGCGATATTTCAAAT
>DATJYH010000149.1:0-4619 GCA_035499675.1 Puia sp. | reverse complement strand
CATCATACGGTACGTACTGATCCGTCAGTTGGACAATACCCTCAAAGTGGAGGAAGCGGAGATCATGGATTTTGTGAGGAACCATGATAGTCTTCCCCAGGCCACTCATTACAAGGACCAGCATACCAGTTTTGAAGCCGCGGGTGAACCCGTAAGAAGGAAATTTCACAACATCGTTGTGTATGATCCGCGTGATGGCGATGAAGATGCCTACCGGGAGCTGATTTTTCCGGTGAGTGTCAAGAAGCATTTTTACACAGCCTCGGTTACCAAATCGGAGGGTGCTACGGAATTCCTCGTGTGGTTGATTGTGTTGATTACAGTGCTCGTCATCGGGTTATTGTTGCTCATCCTGTTTGGCGCCAACCGGTTGATGTTTCGGAAAACCTGGAAATCTTTTTACGATACTTTGGGGGCCATCAGGCGCTTCAACCTTTCCTCGAAACAGTATACCGGGCCAGGACCGAGTAATATCGACGAATTCAATGATCTCGATGCGGCCATTCGCCTGATGACCTCGAAGATTGTGCAGGACTATGAATCGCTGAAGGCTTTTGCCGACAATGCGTCGCATGAAATGCACACACCCCTGGCCATCATCAATTCAAAACTCGACCTGCTGATACAGGGGCACAACCTGGATGAGGAACAGGTCAAACAATTACAGGCCATCTATGACGGCGTGCGAAGACTGACCAAGCTCAACCAGTCGCTCCTCCTGCTTTCTAAAATTGAAAACAACCAGTTCCCGGATGTAAAACCTGTGCCGCTGCAACCGCTGATCGAAGAAAAGCTGTTCCAGTTTGAAGACATTATCCGGTCAAAGCAGATCGAAGTGCATACCGATATGCAGCCTGCCAGGATGCCCATCAATGAATACCTGGCGGAAATTTTGCTGAACAACCTGCTGAACAATGCGATTCGGCACAATCAACCCAATGGCGTCATCAGTGTTTTACTGCGACCCGGCATGCTGGAGATCAGTAACAGTGGCGCGCCCCTGGATTTTGACAGCCGGGAAATTTTTGAGCGCTTTAGAAAGGGCGATCATTCCGAAGGAAGTGGCCTGGGTCTGGCCATCGTTAAACAGATCTGTGATACCTATCATTTTCAGATTGGTTACGATGTACATGGCGGACTTCACCGGTTCAGCGTTGGTTTTTGAAAACAGCATGTTATCACTGCGTTTTTATTGTAAGTTTGTTGCCGAATTCAAATCATTGATTCATGCTCTATAACCTGCATATCGTTGACTTTTTGGATCCCGTCAATATGCACCAGATATCAGGCGACGTGGAATACAAGGATGGCCAGATCGGGAAGCAGGTGATATTGTATGATGAATCGTTCCCGGATGTGCTCCAGGCCGACCTGGTCCTGGTAGGCTGTAAGGAGGAGCGCGGCGCCAGGAAGGCGAAGAACCTGCATAGTGCGCCTGATCATATACGTGAGCAGTTTTACTCCATGTTTTACTGGCACGACGATGTACGGATGGTTGACCTGGGCAATATCAAGACCGGAGCAACCCTGGCCGATACTTATGCCGCGCTCAAAACCGTGGTAACGGAACTCACGGGCATTGGAAAAACGGTAGTGATCCTCGGGGGTTCGCACGACCTGACGCTGGCACAGTACAATACCTATGTCGCCCGCAAAAAAATCATTGAGGTTACCAGTGTGGACGCGCTGCTGGATCTCAATATCGATTCTCCGAACCGGAGCGACAATTTCCTGATGGAGATGCTGACCGATGAACCCAATTATATCAGGCACTATAATCATATCGGCTTCCAGAGTTACTACGTTCACCCAAATATGCTGGAGACCATGGACAAGTTGAGGTTTGATTGTTTCCGGGTAGGCAGTGTTAAGGAGAACATAGACGAAATGGAGCCGGTGATCCGGAATTCCAACCTGTTTAGTTTTGATATTTGCTCTATTGCCAATGCCTATGCGCCGGCCAATTCACTTTCCCCCAACGGCTTTTCCGGCGAGGAAGCCTGCACCCTGATGCGGTTCGCGGGACTAAGCCCGAACGTAAATACCATTGGTATCTACGGGTATGTGCCGGAAAGGGACAGGGAAGATCTCACGGCGAAACAGATCGGTCACATGCTTTGGTACCTGCTGGATGGCAGGAGCAAGGGTAAACGGGAAGCCACGCTGCAGGAGCGGGATGCATTTAATGAATATCATACGGCATTCGCAGAAGTAGAGACCACCTTCCTGCAGAGTAAAAAAACTAACCGGTGGTGGATGCAGATGCCAGACAAAAAATACATCGCCTGTTCTTATAACGATTACTTACTGGCCAGCAGCAACGAGATCCCGGAAAGATGGTTGCGGGCCCAGGAAAGAAGTTAACACTAACCCTGACTACCCAGCCGGATTCAACCCAATCAAGGTCCATGTTAAAAGGTCACCACGCAACAATTCCTGTTCCTTACGCCCGATTCCCCGCTATCGACCACCGACTCCTCATGCTGTTCCTTTCTCTGTCTTTTCTATATTCCTGTGGCACCCAACACAAGACGACTACCACGGGCATAGCCAATAGCCCGGCAGACGATTCCGCCCTGCATTCGGCGCATATTGGTATTAGTGTGTTTGATCCGGCAACCAATAACTACCTCTACAATTACCAGGCGGATAAATATTTTGTACCTGCCAGCAATACCAAACTTTTTTCGCTCTATGCCGGGATGAAATACCTGGGAGACTCGCTGACGGGTATCCGGTACATAGAAGGAGATACGGCCCTGTTGGTTTGGCCGGCAGGGGATCCCAGTGTGTTGCATCCCGACTACCCGGTACAACCTGTGATAGATTTTTTGAAGAAACAAAAAAAACCTGTTTATATCTCGGAATCCAACTGGCGGGAGGAGGCATGGGGGGCCGGCTGGTCCTGGGATGATTATAATGATGACTATATGGCGGAGCGGAGCGCGTTGCCTGTGTATGGAAACGTGATCCGTTGGGTACAACAGGCCCAGCAGGGTAAGCCACAGTCTGGCTTTGGTGCCTCACCTTCGGTATATTCCATCCCCGAAGTAAACTGGAAAGTGAGGTTTACTGCCGACACCGGGGCCAGGAGTTTTTTTGTAAAGCGCGATCTCGATGAAAACATATATGCTGTTACGGAAGGGAGGGAGGCGCTGAAAACGCAGGATGTACCATTTGTTACCCATGGCATTGCGTCGGCGATAGAACTCTTACGCGATACCGTAGGTGAAAATATCAATACCGACCCGGGATTTTCCATCCCGGGAAGGGCAATGCAGGTGATCCATACGCAGCCTGTGGATTCTCTGTTCCGGCCCATGATGTACCGCAGCGACAATTTTTTTGCGGAGCAAACCCTGCTCATGGTGAGCAATGAGCGAATCGGCGTGATGAATGATGAACGGATCATCGATACCCTGTTAAAAACCGACCTGCAGGGATTGCCGCAAAAACCAAAATGGGTGGATGGCAGCGGGCTGAGCCGCTACAACCTGTTCACCCCTGAAGATTTTGTATGGCTCCTGAACCGGATGAAAGATGAATTTGGTTTGGACAGGATGAAGAAGCTCCTGCCGACCGGCGGAACAGGCACCCTGGGAAACTATTACCGGGATGATGGCGGTCATATATATGCGAAAACAGGTTCCCTCTCAGGAGTCATCGCATTGAGCGGGTACCTGGTCACCTCCCAAAACAGGTTGTTGATATTTTCCGTGTTGGTGAACAACAATAACGGTGGCGGTACAGCCATTCGCCGGGCGGTGGAGAAATTCATCGACGGGGTCATCAGGTCCTACTAACCTGTTTTTGCCTTTTTTCCTATTTGCTGTTTCCCCACAACGTTGGGCTTGTGCCGCTATATTTGTGTATATAGTAAGCCATCTTCAGGTATGGCAGCGCTATTAAAGACTTTATCAATATAGAACAACCGGGGCCGGGAAATATTCAACAAAGAAACCAGACCCTGATGCTGACTTTGAGCTACCGCTATCCGGCGCGAAAAAAGAAAACTCCATCACCTTCTAAATAAACCTTCCAGGTAGTCTTTCTTAAAATCAATATAGGTAGGATCGCCGGCGGGTGTTGTATTTGGTTGCTGGCAGTCGAAGAGAGCTGATAGCAACACCTGCATTTCTTTCTCAGTTAAGACAGCTCCGGGTTTGATGGCATGCTGGCGCGCCAGGGAACGGACCAGTTTTTCACGTTTTGAATATTGCCGGTCGCTGCTGAAATGTTTGAATTGCTCCAATAAATTTTCGATGGCAGTTTTTTCGTTACCCTGCTCAACATCCGCTGGTGTGCCCTGTATCACAAAACTATCCCTGCCAAAGGGCTCCACCAGGTAACCCAGTTCATGCAGATCCGGCAATAGGTCAGTAAGCAGCGCGGCATCCTGAGGCGATAATTCCAGGTTGACAGGGAACAGGCTTCTTTGGGCAGCAATGGTTCTTCCCTTACCGGCTTCCAGGTATCGTTCATACAACACACGCTCATGCGCGGCCTGCTGGTGGATGAGTAAAAATCCATGAGCGGTTGTTGCCAGGATATAACAGTGATGAACCTGTACCAGCGGCACCTCCCTTATCCAGCCCGAATCTCCCCTTGCTTCAGGAACC
>DATJYH010000148.1:0-7830 GCA_035499675.1 Puia sp. | reverse complement strand
CTGCTTGTTATGTTGCGCGCGATCCAGGTACCGGCGAGGTATGTGAGTGGATATATCTGCCCCAACCGGAATGGCATGCGCGGTGAGGGGGCTACCCATGCCTGGGTGGAGGCCTATATACCCTCCGATGGCTGGCTGGGATTTGATCCTACCAACAACTGCCTGGCCGGCGATCTGCACGTACGCCTGGCCGTTGGTCGAAACTTCAGCGATTGTTCCCCCGTAAAGGGAACCTATAAAGGCCTCTCCGGTCATACCCTGGAGGTAGGGGTGTCGGTTTCCTACGAGGATGGAAATGTAGTGGAAGAAATACCCGCCGCCTTGTCCCCGCAGGCATCCGGCCTCACTGGGGTTCCGCAAAATTCCTACCGGCGTTATATGGAGATGATGCAACAACAACAGCAGCAATGATCACCTCGACAGCGCATACCCTTCCAGGATCCTGGTCAGGTTCAGCACGCCCCCACGACCGTCTTTGTCGCCTGAATTGCACATAACGATGATGCCTATGTTTTTCTCCCGCAAAATTTCGGCCCGGCAATTGAAAAGCAATGAAATCCCTTCGTGAAAGGAATAGGAAACATCATCCATGACCCCGTTGTTCCACCCCATGGAGTAATCTAGCACGCCGTAGTGAAGGACTTCAACCAAAGGCTTGCTCAACCGGCTGTTTTTACCTTGCAGGCCGCGCAGGTTTTCCTGGAGGAAGCGGATATAATCGGGCAAGCTGATGTTGATGTCGTGCGCAGGGTATAAAATAGAATTGAGTTTGAGCCAGGTGTCGGGTTCTTCGGCGTGAAACCGGTTCGATTGGGTCCAATGTCCATACACAGCACCGGGATCCGTCAAGGTCGGCCAGCCATATTGAATGGAAATTTTCAAGGGCCGGTTGATGTATTCAATGATAAGATTCTCCCATTTTTTGCCCGCCACTTTTTCCAGCATGGACGCGGCCACCACATAATCCGAAATGGAGAATGGTTTTTTATCGGCTGATCCGGCCGGGTATGCCGGCTTCTGTTGGAGCATGTAGAGGGTGAACTTTTTTCTTTTGGCCGACATGGTCTTACCCTCTATGTTCGGGATCTTGTACCAGTCGTCCATCTCTGTATACGGCGGAAGGCGGGTTTGGTTGGTCAGCAGTTCAAACAGGGTGATGTGCTGGTACACCGGAAGGGCCTGTTTTTTGAACTCCGGGTATATGTCAAGCACTTTGGTTGTCCATTCTATTTTGCCGTCCTGCACCATCATGGCCGCAATATAGGAGGTAAATGCAGCGGTATTGGTCCCAATGTCAAACCGGTCATTGATGCGCACACTGTCTTTGGTCTTATATTTCCGGAAACCAACCGCTCCCATCTCCAAAATGCTGTCGCTCGTAAACACGGCATACACCATCGCGGGGATGCTCCGGGTGAGGCGTACGCTGTCGGCCGTTTTGATCAGGGATTGCGGAAAAGATACAACAGGCAACAGGGTCCATAAAAGGAGATATAATCTCATGAACGTGCTTTTCACTTACTGGTCGCGGGTACTGAATTTAGCTCCTGCAGGCGGACGGTAAGGCTCAAACGGTATCTTCATCAGCTTCGCTGCATCGTTGTTCTCTTCTTCTTTCATATAGGTGTCGATGCCATACCGGATGGACCGGATGTCCTTCACCCGCACAAAGGTTCCAAACAGGCGATCCCAGATGGAAAAGATATTTCCATAATTGCTGTCCGTATAAGGCTGTACGTAATGATGATGCACTTTATGCATATCGGGGGAAACGATCAACCAGCTTAGGATATTGTCCAGCCAGCCGGGGAGAGAGATATTGGCGTGATTGAACTGCGAAAACAATACGGAGAGAAACTGGTAAAAGTATAACAGCCACAAGGGAGCGCCGGTAACGATCACTGCCAGGAAGGTGAAAACCGCCCTGAATATGCTTTCACCAGGATGGTGTCGGTTGGCCGTGGTCGTGTCTACCCAGGTGTCGCTGTGATGGATAATATGAAATTTCCACATCCATTTTACCTGGTGTTCCATCCAATGGATCAGCCAGGAGCTGATCAGGTCAAGGATCATCAGCCCAAGCAGTATGTACAGCCAAAGCGGGAGCGAAACCAGGTTTAGCAAACCGGTGTGATAACGGTTGGTATAAATGCTGCCGGCCACGGTCAGCGATGCAAACAGCAGGTTGATGATCACCGTGGTAAATGTGAACAGTAGGTTCAACCCCGCATGTCTTACCTTCTGATACCTGTTGTGAAAAAGGGGAATGATGGCTTCCAATGCCCAAAAAAAAAGGATGCCTCCAACCAGGGCCGCCGCACGTTGCCAGGAATGAATGTGTTCAAAAAAATGGATCAGCTTGTCCATGCTAACAGGATGAATGAACGGGGAAATTCCGGCAAACCGCAAAACAGATCGAAATCAGGACATCGTTGTGCCGGGGAATTTCCTGCGCCGTACCTTTTACAAAAGTCGCCATGCTTTATTTCTGTACGAAATACCTGGCCATCACCTCATTCAGTTTTTGCAACAAGCCGGGGGAGGAACCTGTTGAAGGAATTGGCCCGGTCTCTCCGTCTGCGGCGGCATAATACGCGTCCCCGGAACCGGCCTCCCGCTGGTCTGCCGCCTCCAGCAACTGCAACGCACGGGAAGCCTGGCTTGCAAAGACCATCAGTTTCATCCCGCCAATCGCTATATTAAGCAGCGGATCGATCGTGATGGTATATTCATCCTGTAGGTGACAGTTGATGCCTTCCTCCTGGAGCATGCCAAGTTGAATATGCGCGTTGACATAGTTGTCAAAAGACCGGAGATGGATAAAATTCATACCGGAATTTAATAAAAAAATCTGAAACCGGGATAGCAATAAGTGATCAGGAAGCGGGCTGTTTGAAAATTAGTGCCCTTCTCCATACCTGGCCATCTTAAAAAGGTTGATTACTGAATAGGTAAATCCAGGTACAAAAAATACTCCTGCTAATATTGATATTATATTTAAACATCGTTTCGATTTTTGTCTCCGAAGATTTATTAAACCCATAATTGCGGCAGCCAATCCCAGTATAAAACATATTGTCCATAATATCAGGACAGCCCACTTTTTTCGCGACTCCCGGCTTTTCCCGGCCCTTGCGTTAATAATAAAAAGACGAATTGAAAAGCCTGTTGCGGAAACAGCCGAAAGAATGAATGCTCTATTGGCAGATCGCATGGAAAGGGAATTAAGAAAGCTTTTGCATCGCCTTCTTAAGTTGCTGAAACATTTCTTCAACATCTTCCTCGCGACAGGTGCCGACGCTCAGCCTGTACCAGGGAACGTTTTTCGCCGCACCAAAGGCGGAGAAGGGAACAACAGCCAGCCTGGCCTCATCCAGGATATAAGCCGTTACATCTGCCTGGTTTTGCAAACGTTTTCCCTGCGTTGTCATTTTTCCACACAGGTTTATTTTAATGGTCAGGTAGATGGAAGCCTGTGGCGCGATCGCATCCACGTCAAAACCTTCTTTTTTTAGTTGCATGAATCCCCCGTAAATTCTTTGTAACCGGGTTTCCAACTCTTTTTTGAAATGCGCCAGGTACTGGTCAATTTTTTCTTTTTTAAGCAGGAACAACGCGGTGGCTTTTTGTTCCGCCATCGGGGCCCAGGCGCCGATATGCGTCAGCAGCGCCTTCATTTTTTGAACGACTGCAGCCGGGCCAAAAGACCAGCCCACACGTACGCCGGTGGCGGCAAATACTTTGCTGATGGCGTCAATGTAAATCGTATACGCCCGCATCGCCGGGCGGAGGGATACCGGGTCATAATGCCGCACATCGCCATAGGTCAGGTGCCAATACATCTGGTCATACATCACATATAATTTCTTTTCGCCGGGTCCCCGGTCTGCATTTTCTTTCAGCACCAGGTCGCAAATAGCCTCCAGGTCCTTCCGGCTGATGGTAGTGCCCGTAGGGTTTTGAGGAGTACAGATGCAAAGCAGCACGGCGCCCTTCAGGTGTGGGGCAATGTCCGAAGCCAATGGCATAAAATTGTTCTCTTCACTGGTCTGAATCACCACATGTTCGCCACCCACGAACTGCGTATAGTGGTTGTTGTTCCAGGAGGGGACCCCATAAATAACTTTGTCTCCTTTATCGGCCACCGCCATGAACAACGAATAGATCAGTGGGCGTCCGCCGCTCGCCACCAGTATTTCTTCGGGAGTATAGTCAAGATGCTCACGGTCTTTTATAAACGAACTGATGGCCTGGCGGAGATCCAGGTTGCCCTCAGCCGCCGGATAATTGGTGAAATGTTTTTGATACGCATCAATGATGGCCGCTTCCAGGTCGGCCGGGATGGGGAAGAGCCGGGGGTCAAAATCTCCTACCGTAAAATTGTATATCTTCTCACCCTGCCGGATCTTTTCACGGATCTCGCCCCCGAGCTTGACGATCTCCGAACCGATAAGGGTTTCAGAAAGAGTGGATAGCTTCACAAGTATAGTTTTAAAAACCGTGAAAAATAATAATGGGCAGCCGCTGAACAGTTTTCCTTACTGGGTCACAATTTTCAACTCACTGATAATATTCGCGCCGCCACCCAATTTGTCAATGCACCACAATACATAACGGATATCTACACAAATGGTCCGGTTGTATACGGCATCAAAAGCAATTTTATGACTCAATGCTTCGTAGTTGCCGTCAAAGGCAAGGCCAATCAGCTCACCCTTGGCATTGATGACTGGCGAGCCTGAATTGCCCCCGGTGATGTCATTGTTCGTAATGAAGGTAACAATGAGGTCATTTCGCTGCTTGTCGATGTATTGACCAAAATCTTTTTTCCTGGCCAGGTCGAGCAGCTTCTGCGGAAGATCAAACTCATAATCGCCAGGCACATATTTTTCCAATACCCCTGTCATGCTGCATACATAGTCATAATGCACCGCATCCCGGGGATTGTAGGATTTCACATTGCCGAACGACACCCGCATGGTGAAATTGGCGTCCGGGTAGCGTATTTTTTTTGGGTCCATCTGCGTCACGCCCTTCAGGTACACCCTGCCCAGGTCGTTGTTCCGGACGTTGAAATCCTGGAAATAAACAAGGTATTTGCTTTGCCAGTTTTTCAGAAAAGCACTTGCCTGTTTAAAAGCCGGGTCCGCCTGCAATACCGTGGCATCGGGCCTGGTCATAAAGGCATTCCATTTGGCGTCATCCAGGATCATGGTATTGCTGAATACGGAGGCAGCATATTTCTGATAAGTACTCTCATCTTTCAGGTCACCGAAACTTCCTTTCAGGTCCTCATAAAAACCAATGGGATGTTGTTTTTTGTCGATGTCATTGTAAAACATCATGGTCACGGCCGCTAATATCTCCTGGTCAGAGGCCCTGTTTTCGTCCTTCAGGAACCGGGTTCGCGCCTGGTTGGCTGCCTCCAGCGCTTTTTTGCTGTCGCCCCCGTTTTGTTTTACCAGCGCGTTTTCCACTTGTTGGAGGCTCCCGGCAAAGGCCATGAGGGGCGACCCGAGGATTCCCTCGTTGATGTATATACGCTGCTTGGAATAGGGGCGCCAGTCGTCATAGGCCTTGGACCAGTCCTTGAAAATATTCTCATAGTCGGGTTTGTTGTCGGCCCAGTTCTGGAAGGCAGCTTCGCTGTTTTTCTTTTGTTCGTAAATATGGTATTTCAACAGCTCTTTGGTTTCTCCGTCGTAGAATTTCCAGTAATTAGCGATGTTGGCATAGGAGGAGGCAAGTTGTAACTTAATGGCAGGGTCTTTTTTCATTTCTTCGAACATGTACCTGAGCCTGACGGAACGAAGGGCGACGATGGCAGGGTTATCGATTTCCGTTTTCTGCTTAACACCAAAAGATGTTTCGTAGCGGTTGGTGCCGCCCGGATAGCCATAGATCATGGCATAATCTCCATCCTTCAATCCCTTAATGGATACTGGCAAAAAATACTTTGGCTTTAGGGGAACGTTGCCCGGGGAATACGCCGCGGGTTTGCCATCCGGGCCCATGTAGGCGCGGAAAACAGAAAAATCGCCGGTGTGCCTGGGCCATTCCCAGTTGTCCGTATCTCCTCCAAATTTTCCGATGCTTTCCGGGGGGGCTCCCACCAGGCGTATGTCGGTGTAGCGTTGGTATTCAAACAACAGGTATTGATTCCCTTTAAAAAAAGAACTCACGCGTGCCAGGACGCCATTGGTGGGGTCCGTATTCCGTTTATTGATGGCTTCGCTTACCGCCTGCAGTTTGGCCGATCTTTCCATGCCGCTCAGATTTTTCAGGGAGTCCATGACTTCGGCGGTGATATCCGTTATTTTCACCAGGAAATCAGCATACAGTCCCTGGCCGGGAATTTCTTCCTGTTTGCTCCTGGCGTAAAATCCGTCGCGCAGGTAATTGTGTTCAATGGAACTGGCGGAGGCAATGGTTTGGTAACCGCAGTGATGGTTCGTAAAAATGAGCCCCTGATTACTCACCATTTCACCGGTACAGAATCCTCCGAAAATGATGACGGCATCTTTGAGGGATGCTTTGTTGATGCTGTACAGTTGTTCTTTGGTGAGCTTGAGACCTCTTTTGACCATATCATTGTACACCTGCTCACCCAGCAACATGGGCAGCCACATACCCTCGTCGGCAAATCCACGGAAAAGGCTCGCAGCCAGCACGATCGTTAGAATAGATTTTTTCATCTGTATGCTATTTGAGGACAAACCTACAGGATAAATACGATATGCAAAGTTGGGGAAAAATCACTGGCAGGCAGGGACCGTCCGTCAAAAAAAACTGTCCCGGCCAATGCAGCCGGAACAGCGTAAAGGTTCTCCGAAACCTTTGGTGGATCAGTAAGCCCAGGGTGATCTGTTGAATCGGTTATAATTTTGTGACCACCACGTCCTCTACCAGGTGCGTGTCGATCTCAAAATTCTGCTTCAGGTCCGCGTCTTTGAAATTGCGGATGATGAAGGTTAACCTGGTCATATCCATCTTGGGCAGTTTGAATCTTTTTTCAAACTTTTTGTCATTATACACTTCCTGAAACAGCTGCGTGCCGTCTTCATCCAATACAATGACACTGAATTTGGCCCCCGTTGGATTGTCGTAGGCAACTTTAAAAAGAACCGCGTCGTCTGAAGTGCCGATGAATTTTATTTCACCGGTCTTCGCATTCGGCTCGTTGCCGGAAGCTGCCTGAACATTGGTCGCGGCAACACAGGTAAACAGCAGAACACCCAAGGTAAGCTTACTGATGGCGGAGATGAAATGCTTCTTCATATAAGTGGTTTTTGGTGACTTAATAATGATGGAAGACAATCGCGCCGGCGAGCAATCCTGGGGCTGAAGCAATCGGTAAGGGAGAACTTTGTGATAAGAGCGGCGGAAGAAAATGTGGAGGATGTTAGGTCCTGCCTGCTCTGTTATGATAATAACGATGTAAAACTACAAATATTTTTCAACTCACCCACTAATTCATGTTAATTTAACAAGAACAACACATATTAATTTAATTACCCAAATGTATAAACGCAGCATTAAGCTTGAATATTGCATGTATGAAAAATTTGACGCATACATGCGCAGGCGTTACCGGCCGGCCGCTTCCTTTTCATTGAGGATTTTCCAGAGCAGGTCCTTCAGCGCTGCCAGTCCGGATTGCGTAACGGATGAAATAAAAACATGTGGTATTTCCGCAGGAAGTTCTTTGGCGATGGCCTGTTGCAGCTCTTGATCCAGCATGTCCGATTTACTAACGGCAATGATAAAGCGCTTATGAAGCAGTTCGGGATTGAATTTTTTCAACTCGCTGAGGAGGATCTCAAATTCCTT
>DATJYH010000147.1:0-6891 GCA_035499675.1 Puia sp. | reverse complement strand
AGGTCCGTCGCCGGGCATGCGCAGGTTTTTGGCCAGAAACCTTTTCAGCGCTTCGATGCCGCCGGGGAATGCCGGCATGACCTCGGCAATTTCAAGCGGCATTGCTTTTTCTGCTACAGAGGCTGCAGGTCCGGCCTGGTCCCCGCCCCTGCCAGCTGCCGTTCCGGACTGCTCTCCATTTTCGGCGGGTTCCCCTGTGGCCGCCTTTGTTCCAATCGCTGTCTGGTCAAGCTGTTCCACCGAAGGCATAGGTTGCCGTACCCGCTGATCAGGAGTAATCACGGGTACCAGGGAGGGAAGGCTGGCAACGGCCCTTCTCGGCATTGGCCTGGACGGGATGGTCAGCAGAGGGGGACTGGATATCTTGTATTCCACCAGACGGATACTGTCCATCACTTCCGGTTTCCAGGGGCCGGTCCTGCCATGGGAATGCACGTGATTGTACCAGTAGCCGAGTATAAAAAAACTACCTAATACCAGCCCGACCACCATCAGTGATTTCAGCAATCGCCGGCGGTAATGCGTGCGCAACTCGTAAGCCCCATAGTCCTTGTTCCGGTTTTCGAAAAGGATATCCAGCAGATCGGCATGAAGCAATTGATCAGGTTTCATCTTTTTGATTTTTAGTAGTGAAAAATGAAAAGATGAACTTGCGCAAGTCTGCCGGTAAGATTCCCCGTAAATCGAATTCCACAAGAAAAATCGTTAAATCCGTTAACAGGATCGCTTTACGGGCCCGGCTGTTTTTTCCCCGGGGAAGCCGCTTTGTTGTTTCTTATATGGTAAAAACACTATTTTTGAAGGATGAAGATCCTGATGGTTTGCGTGGGTAATATCTGCCGCAGCCCGCTGGCACAAGGTATACTCCAACACAAGACAGAGGAAGCCGGTCTAACCTGGACACTGGACAGCGCGGGCACCAACAATGGCTATCATGTGGGAGAAGCACCGCATCATCTTTCGCAAAAGGTGGCCAGGCTGCATTCCATTGACATCAGCCAATTGCGGGCCAGGTCATTTACAGCCGAGGACTTTGATCATTTCGACAAGATATATGCGATGTCCAAGGATGTACTGCTGGACATCAAACGCATCTCCAAAAACAAGTTCGACCCGCAAAAGGCCGATCTTTTGATGAACGAGATATACCCCGGCCGCAATATGGATATCCCTGACCCCTGGTACGGGCCTGAACCGGGCTATCATGAAGTGTTCAGGATGATCGCATCCGCCTGCGACCGCATCTTGGAAAGATATGCCGACAACGATACCCATCTTGGAATGCGGGATACGGGTTAACGTTACCATTGTTCATACCAGGTCATCGCTATGGATGATGATACCCTTGCTCAACAGCATGCTATGTCAAAAAACAAAGTCGGAATTCCCCAGGGCACACGCGATTTCCCGGCAGCAATAGTCAGAAAAAGATCCTACCTCGTTCAATGCATCCAGAAAACCTTTGAACTTTACGGCTTTCAGCCCCTCGAAACGCCCGCCATGGAAAACCTGGAAACCCTGATGGGAAAGTATGGAGAGGAGGGCGATAAACTCATTTTTAAAATACTGAACAACGGGTTAAGCGACCCCAAAAACATCGATAAGGCCCGCCAGGCATTTGAAAACGTGCTGCAGGGCAAAAATGACGTACAGCTTACCGAACGTGCCCTGCGTTATGATCTCACCATTCCCTTTGCGCGCTATGTAGCCATGAATCACGGGCAACTCACGTTCCCGTTTAAACGCTACCAGGTACAGCCCGTATGGAGGGCCGATCGCCCGCAAAAAGGAAGATACCGGGAATTTTTTCAGTGTGATGCCGACGTGGTGGGAAGTACCTCCCTGCTCAACGAAGTAGAACTGGCATCCATCTACCATCAAGTCTTCAGGGTGCTGGGCATGAAGGTGGATATCAGGATCAACAGCCGCAAAATTCTTACGGCATTGGCGGAGGCCTGTGGCTCAGCGGAAAAACTGATCGTCATTACCACGGCGATCGATAAACTCGATAAAATTGGCATTGAGAAAGTCAGGGATGAATTAACGCGGGACGGGCTGTCAGAAAAGCAGGTGAGCTTCGTGGAAAAGTACCTTTCCATCAGCGGCAGCAACGGGGAAAAACTGGCTGCACTGAAAAAACTGCTGTCAACGAACGAAGCAGGCAGGAAGGGAATAGAAGAGCTGGAATATGTACTCGAATATTGTGGCAAAAACGGCGTGTATCTAACGGTGGACCTCACGCTAGCCCGGGGACTGAATTACTATACGGGCGCCATCTTTGAAGTAAAGGCAATCGACGTCCAAATGGGCAGTATCGGCGGCGGCGGGCGATACGACGACCTCACCGGTCTCTTTGGCGTGCCCAATGTTCCGGGTGTGGGTATTTCTTTTGGACTCGACAGGATTTATGATGTGATGGAGGAGTTGAACCTTTTTCCGGCAGAAGTCGGAGCTGGCACCCGTGTCCTGTTTTTCAATCTCGGTGAAGCCGAGTCCGGGCGGGCCTTTGGGCTGATGCAGTCGTTACGGGAAAACGGCATTGCGGCGGAGCTCTTCCATGAAAATGCCAAATTCGACAAGCAATTCAAATATGCGGAGAAGAAAAATATTCCCTATGTGATCATTCTTGGCAGCAGGGAACTGTCGGAAGGGACCTGCGTGGTCAGGCACCTGGACAAAGGAACGCAGGAAACCATCCCGCAGGAGGCGCTGAGCAGCTACTCCTTCTAAGAGACAAAATAAATACTGATTTATTGCACGGGGTTGGCCGATGTTGAGGCGACTGATACGGCTACGGTTTTCGCATTATTTCTCCTTTTTAGCGGCTGGATTTTCCAGTAGGTAAGACTTCTCCATACCCACTCAAAGGGTCCATATCGGAAATAAGACAACCAAAGGTTACTGAAGAGAAGGTGAAAGACCCAAACGCCCAATACCACATAGTACAGCTGGTAGCGTTCCAGTTTCCCAAACATTCCAAAACCAAATCCGTAAAAGAAAAGGCCGCAGAGAATGGATTGCATCAGGTAGTTGGTAAGAGTCATCTGTCCTACCCTGGCCAACACTTTGATGGCACGGTCTATAAAATGATACTTATACAACAGCGTGATCAGCCCGATATGACCCATCGCCATAAAGAGTCTTTTTGCCTGGTAAAAATCCACTACCAGGTGGTCGGCCAACTCCGAATCATCAAATCTTGTTTTAATATGGGCATTGATGATCAAAAATCCAAGGGTCAATCCAACGGTATACCCCACCAATAAAAAGATCCAGTATAATTTTTTTGATCTTTCTGCACTCAACACGCCCCATTTATAAAAGGCCATCCCTACAAAAAAGAAAGTCAGCACATCCCAAAAATCGCTCAGGTAAAGATTGATGGATTCGTATTGTTCTGTAATGCTTTTGTAGTACCGGGAAATATCCGCGTATTTTTTATGCAGCACCAGGTTCTGCGTGTCGGCTTCCTTACGCAGGGTGTTGGTATTATTCAACGCCTGAAACTGGAGCCAGTTGGTTTTGTCGGTCTCCTGCTGATCGGTCAGCTTCACATGCTGCTGCTCAAGTTGCAGTGCCGCCACTCCTTTTACGCGCAGGTCTTTGAGTTGATACATCCTGTGCGTGGCCTTGATGCCCGACACCAGCATGATGACAAGGCCAATCATTAAAAGCTGCCTGGGCTTCATGTTACGGAAGGGGAATAAAAAGAATCCGCACACTGCATAGGAAAATAAAATATCACCGGGCCATAAAAGGATAAATCCGTTGATCAGGCCGAACACCAGTAACCACATCAGCCTCCGGTAATAAAAATCCGCCGGGGGAAGTCCATCGGGTTTTTTTTCTGCCCGGTACAACAGCAAAATGGTAGAGGCACCAAAAAGAATGGAAAAAAGCGCGCGGAAACTTCCTTCGAAAAATGCATTCGAAATGATCCACATATAATAGTTGGGCCCGGAATATTCATTGTTCAGGTTCAGGTCCATATTATACTGGAATGGCATACCAAACCAGTTGATATTGATCATTAAGATCCCAAGAATAGCAACGCCCCGCATGGCATCGATCACAACGATCCTGTCATCCAACAGAACATTTTTGAAACCGGCCTTATGGCCATTCACATTTGAAGTGGAAAGTGCTGATGTGACTTTGTATATGTGGTCATCTGCACGTTGATGCATATGGCTTGTTTAGGGTTATCGGGTACCTTCACAGGAGTTACATCAGCCAGGAGTCAGGTCAGAGGGCGATAAAAATATAAATAGATTCGCAATAATGCAATAGTATCCCCTTAATTAACAAATGAATAGAAAAGATTGAGCGACTGGGACCCGGAGGCCGCCCGGAGCTTGTTCAGCGCTGAAAACCGTCTATAGCCGCTCGTAAATGATGGCTGCGCCCTGCCCAACCCCTACACACATGGTTGCCAGGCCAATCCTCACCTCCCTCCTGCGCATTTCATGCAACAGGGTGGTGGAAATGCGGACCCCGCTGCAACCCAGGGGATGGCCGATGGCAATAGAGCCCCCGTTAACATTGATCGTGTCGGGGTTAAGTCCCAGTTCCCGGATGCACGCAATTGATTGAGAAGCAAAGGCTTCATTGAGTTCGACCAGGTCCAGCTGCCCGGCATTCAGATCAGCCCGCTGAAGCGCCTTTAGGGTAGCGGGCACCGGCCCGATGCCCATGATGGAGGGATCTACCCCCACCACGGCCATGGAAACGATCCTGGCCATCGGCTCCAGGTTGTATTTTTTTACGGATGCTTCATTGGCCAGCAGCATGGCAGCCGCTCCGTCATTGATGCCGGAAGAATTGCCGGCGGTTACCGTGCCTTCCTTGTCGAATGCGGGTTTTAGCCTGGACAGCATGTCCATGGAGGTTTCCCTGGGATGCTCATCTTTTGCAAACCAGGTCACCATCCTGTCGCGCATCATTTCCACGGCCACGATTTCTTCCAGCCATTTGCCCGCTTCCAGCGCCGCAAAATATTTTGTCTGCGATGCGAGCGCAAACTCATCCTGCTCAACCCTGGTTATCTTCCATTCGCGGGCTACATTTTCCGCCGTTTCACCCATGGAAAAGGGATAGTATTGTTCAGCCAGTCGTTTGTTCAGAAAACGCCAACCGATGGTAGTATCAAAGATCTCTGCTTGCCGGCCAAAGGGCTGGGCCGATTTACCTATCACAAAGGGGGCCCGGGTCATGCTCTCTACACCGGCAGCGATATACAATCCGCCTTCATTGCAGGCAATGGCCCTGGCCGCATCCATCACCGCCTGCAACCCCGATGCACAGAGCCGGTTTACCGTATTTCCAGGCACACTCACAGGCAGCCCTGCCAGCAGCGCCGCCATCCTGGCCACGTTGCGGTTGTCCTCGCCGGCCTGGTTGGCATCCCCTGCAATCACATCTTCAATATCAGCCGGATCAATGTTCTGGTTGCGCTCCAGCAATGCCCGGATCACATAGGCCAACAGGTCATCCGGTCGCCAGGCGCTCAATGCCCCTCCGTATTTTCCCACCGGCGTACGCACGGCGTCGATAATGTAGGCTGTCTGCATAGAAAGTTTGAGAATTTGCAAATATAGCGTTTAGGAGGAAGTTGACAGTTGATAGATGACTGTCAAGCCTGCAAGTCCAACTCCTGCTCTGTAGACTGTCATCTGTCCACTATTCCCCGTATCTTTGCAGGCTGATGAAAAGTGAAAAACAGAACATACGACAACTTAGTCTGCCCGAACTGGAGGAATATTTTGACCATGCCGGGGAGAAGAAATTCAGGGCCAAACAGGTGTACGAATGGCTTTGGCAGAAACATGCGCATAGTTTCGAATCCATGTCCAACCTGAGCAAGGAGTTGCGTGCCCACCTGGCAGACAGTTTCTCACTCCCGGCGCTTCACATCGACGCTACCCAGGTCAGCGAAGACGGCACCATCAAAAACCGGTTTAAAACACAGGATGGACACCTGGTTGAAGGTGTGCTGATCCCGACGGATGAAAGAAAAACAGCCTGCGTGTCCTCGCAGATCGGCTGTTCCCTGAGTTGCAAATTCTGCGCGACCGGTTATATGGACCGGGAACGCAACCTTGCGTTCGATGAAATATATGATGAAGTGGTATTGCTGAACCAGCAGTCGGAAAGCAGCTATGGAAAAAAACTTTCCAACATCGTATTCATGGGAATGGGTGAACCCCTGCTCAATTATAAAAACGTGCTCAGGGCCATTGAAAAAATTTCTTCACCGGACGGACTGGGGATGAGCCAGAAAAGAATTACGGTATCAACGGCGGGCGTTGCTAAAATGATCAGGCAATTGGGAGATGATAAAGTGCGCTTTAAACTGGCGCTGTCGCTCCATGCCGCCAACGACAAAAAGCGGCATGAGATCATGCCCATCAACGACAGCAACAATATCAAGTCGCTGGTAGACGCGCTCAATTATTTTTATAAACAAACCGGGAATGAAATCACGCTTGAATATATCCTGTTCAGGGATTTTAACGACAGTCTGAAGGACGCGGATGAACTGACCAAAATATACAGACAGGTCCCTGCCGATCTCGTCAACATCATCGAATACAATCCCATCGACCAGGCCCTGTTCAGCAAACCCGACGATACAACGGTGCAGCGATTCATGACCCACCTTGAAAAAAATAAGGTGAATGCCAGGCTGAGAAAAAGCCGGGGTAAGGACATCGATGCGGCCTGCGGGCAACTGGCCAACAAGAACTGACTGGCCTGCCATTCTTACCAGGACATTTTTTCGGTAAAACTCAATATTTTATAGGTATTTATCCGCAGATCGGGTTAAACATCGGCACTTCATTGTTGTCTCATACAAAGAACAAAAATGCAATTATATGAGATCAATGCTGA
>DATJYH010000146.1:0-5083 GCA_035499675.1 Puia sp. | reverse complement strand
CTCCGGATGTTCGTATCCTTGCCCGAAAGCGGGTATTGACTCGTTGGCATAGGTCTCTTAACTTCGTCGATTCTATACATCAGGTGGTTTGCGCTTAAGGGTCAATGTTGTTGTATCTATTCCTATGAACCCTCCCTTAGGTCGCTCCAGCCCTTCGGAAGACTCGCCAGAGAGGAAATGAATAAATGGTATGAACTGTCCAGCCGGGTCATTATTTTACTTCAGTGCCCGATGTGTAGCTCTCCTTTACATTGGCTTTTCCACCCATTATTGGATAATTTTGTTTCTAAACAGCCGGTCACTTTCGTTGTCAAAATGATACAACCTGGCTTCAGTAATACGTTTTGCAAAAAAACTCATTGACAGGGCTGCCAGCAATGCTCCCGCCACCGGTCCGATCCAATAGATCCACCAACCCGACCATTGTCCGGAGATCACCGACGGACCCAGACTACGGGCCGGATTGGTACTTACTCCTGATATTGCTGCCTCGAGATAAGACATGATGGAATACAGAAACGGAAATATGGCCGGCGTATATGGCCGTAGTTTCCGGAAAGCCAGAAATAATATTAATAAGGAAACCATGGTGAATGTCGTGGCTACCTCACCCAACAATACGGTGTACAAACTATAACCATGTCCGGGTGTTGTTGCTCCGAATTCCACACTTCTTCCCATTTCGCCCCAGGCCAGAAGGGGCAGACACCCAATCAAGGCACCTGTGAACTGACCCAAGATATAACTTGCAGCTGTCTTTTTGTCAATCTTTTGAAACAGCCAAAAGACCATGCTAACAACGGGATTAACGTGCGCCCCACTCACTGTTCCCAGTGGAGATATTGCGATCAGCGCTCCCGTTGAACCAAAAAGAAATCCGGTGATGATTCTTCGAATCCCGAGATCCGGAATTAATTTTTCTACCGGACTTCCTGCACCAAACATAATGGTCACAAAAGACAGGCCAATGACCAACAGCAGGGCGGTACATATCATTTCATACAAAAATATCGACCAATTAAATTTTACGTCTTTATTATTCGTGACCATGAAAATCGGATTGTATGTTATACCGTAATCATATCATGTCTGGGTGCATGTGTAATACTTGTCTTTTCTGCAAGCACACTTGCCGGCGCAGTCACTTCAAAAATATGATAACCCCATGCTTTTAGATCCAGGTATAAACCGGTCGATAAAACATCATTGCCTTTGCGGTCGTATACAGCTGCACTCATTAGATCCAGGAACTGTACAGGTTGCTCTGCAAATTCCGGAAAGGGCAGCGGTATATAACACTGACTGGCATGCTGTGAAAAATTAACGGCTACCAATATCCGTTCATCATCCGATCCTTCCCATGCAAATGCCAGGAAGGACTCGCAACTTTCATTCCCCTCCCAGGCGGCCAGGCAATTGAGCAGGCGCCATTGACCGTTGCGAAAAAGGGGTTTGCGTATTATGTCGAGCAGATTAAAATAGAATGTTTGTAATTCCGCATTAACCGCCTCGTGGGGAGCACGTACCAGGTGCGGTGAGATTCTTTTTTTCCCTCCTTCAAACTGGCCCTGATGAAAGAACCGTAGGCCCGGACAAAAGAATGTGATTATGGCAGCTGATCTATGGACCGGAATTTCAAAGACGGAGGCAGCACGGGGTTCGTCATGATTTTCAAGGAAACGGGCTGACTTATTTTGGTAATCTGCATCTGCAAAAAAATGCTGGCGTATGGCCAGGGTATTTCCTTTACGTAAACGATCGTAGAGGCGCTTGTCATAAGTGTAATCAAATCCCAATTGTTGAAGATTCCATTCAAGATCCCAGTAAACTTCGGCCATGAATATGAATTCCGGTTTTTTTTCATGAACGGCTTGGGTAACACTTTGCCAGAAGGGCAGCGCTTTCCGGCCCCATGTCTTTTCAAAAACCTCCGGAAGAACCAGCATGGCCATATCACATCTTACTCCGTCGCACTGATTTGAAATACGCAGGAGTTCTCCTGTCATGGCTTCTATGACAGATGGATTGCTATAATCAAGCTGCAGCGTGTCTGGCCACCCCGCAAAATAAGGATCGCGGCCATAGGCAAGAATAAAATCGCCCGATTGGGTTTTTAGTCGCGTATAATTCTCTGGAGACCTTTCCAGATTTTCAGCTGTTCCATGTACAAAATATTCTGGATGTTGTTCCACCCAGGGATGGTCAGGCGCCATATGATTTGGCACGAAATCCAGCATCAGTCTGAGTCCGTGTTCTCTGAGTCTTTCACGAAGCCGGCGAAGTGCTTCGTCGCCACCAAGATCCGGATGCACGGTGTATCCTGTAACGGCAAATCCCGATCCGGCGATATCTTCTTCACGCAGATCTGGCAGCGTATCTTCAAATTCACGCCGCCACTCCGGGTTTTTCCTGGAAATATTTTTTGCCGCTTCACCCGTGCTCCAAACGCTCAGGAACCAGATATAATCAAAGCCCATTTCGGCGAAGCGTTCAAGAGCGCTGTCCGGAATATCGTCGAGTGTAGCCCGCCTGCCTTTTTGTTCGGACAAATCAGTTAACCATATGCGTGTATTAATCTGATAAAGCGACGGATAGTTTGGGTTTTTCATTTGGTTTTTTTGTATTCTCACTTTCAGTGAAAAATAAAGATGTCTTTCCTCCCTCCAGGGTCTTTTTTTCATCCAGGAATCCGAAGAGTTCAATCAGTTTTGCAACAAGGCCGGTCCAGCCTGTCTGGTGGCTTGCACCCAGTCCTGCTCCGTTATCGCCATGGAAATATTCATGAAAGAGTATCAGGTCGCGCCAGTTTGGATCGTTCTGGAATGTGTCCATGCCACCATACAGAGGTCGTTTTCCATCTGAATTTCGGGTGAATATTGACGTTAGACGGTCAGAAAGATCCCTGGCCACTTCGAATAGGTTCATCATATTCCCGGAACCTGTGGGACATTCAATTTTGAAGTTGTTGCCATAATAAAGATAGAAACTCAGTAATGCGCGAATGATCATGATGTTGACAGGCATCCAGATCGGTCCCCTCCAGTTGGAGTTACCGCCAAACATACCTGTATTCGATTCAGCAGGCAAGTAATCCACCCTGTATTCCTGACTCTCAAAATGGATTACGAAAGGGTGATCTTTATGATATTTTGAAATAGATCGAATGCCGTAGGATGAAAGAAACTCGTTTTCATCGAGCATCCGGGTAAGTATTCGACGAAGCCTTTCCGGATTTACAAGCGCCAGTAAACCACGGTCAGCTATACCAAAGTGTCCCTCACCTGTGGGATGCATGGTTGTCAAAAGTTCAGGCATACGCCGGAGCCGTTCGCTTATTGCCTTCATAACATCTGGCATGTGATCTCGTTGACTCTTCTCCACCACTGTGGTTGCGCAGATGGGCAACAATCCCACCAATGACCTGACTTTGAGTCGCTGGGCGCTTCCATCAGGTAAACGAAGCAAGTCGTAATAGAATCCGTCTTCTTCATCCCACATGCTGTCCTCGCCTGGCCTGTTCATAGCCGATGCGATAAAATAGAAATGTTCAATGAACTTGAATACCATGGGTATATAACTGGGATCCTCGTTCGCAATCTCAACTGCCAGTTCCAGCATATTCTGGCTGAAAAGTGCCATCCAGGATGTGCCATCTGCCTGTTCGAGATTGCCACCTGTAGGCAACGGCGCGCTGCGATCAAAAACGCCAATATTATCAAGGCCCAGGAATCCTCCTTCAAATACATTCCTGCCGTAACGGTCCTTCCTGTTCACCCACCAGGTGAAGTTCAGCATCAGTTTGTTGAAGGTGCTTTTCAGAAATTCCATATCTCCTTTTCCATGAAGTGCTTGATCCGTGCGGTATTGAAAGAGCGTTGCCCAGGCATGAACCGGCGGATTCACGTCACTGAAATTCCATTCATAAGCGGGCATCTGTCCATTGGGGTGCATATAGGAATTACGCAGCATCATTTCCAGCTGGTTCTTGGCGAGATCCGGATCAACTATGGAAAGCGGCAGCGTATGGAAAGCCAGATCCCAGGCTGCATACCATGGATATTCCCATTTGTCAGGCATCGAAATGATATCCTGATTCAGCATATGATACCATTCTGAATTCCTGGCATATTTATACCCCTTATGAAGTGGGTTGGAGTTGTGCTCATCCAGCCAGTTGTCTCCATCGAAAAAGAAAAACTGTTTACTCAAAAGCATGCCTGCAAGAGCCTGCCGCATTACATTCGATTTGTCTTCACTTGTATCAGGCGGTGTGATCGATTTGTAAAATTCGTCGGCCTCGTTTAGCCTGTCTCTAAAAATTTTTTCAAATGATTCTCCAAAAAAATTTTCTTTCAGATCAAACGGGTTTTTTGAAAGGCGTAACCGGATAACTTCAGTCTGCCCGGCACCAACATCTCTCTGAATATGGGCCGATACTTTTGTTCCCTTTTTTTCGGGATTAACAGACAGCTGATTGCCGGATACGACAAAATCATTTATGCCGTCTTTCACATGAGCGCTTTCATTTTTATGCCCGGGAAAAAGTCTTTCATGATTGGTTTCATTTTCTGTGAATAAGAGCGGTACATCTCCATCGCAGAACAATGTAAATTCACCAAGTTGAGTGTGGCTTGCGGTAACAGCACTCAGTCCTGGTTTTATTTTGATTTCCCTTAATTGGGGTTTTTCTGCTACCCGGTTAGATTCAGCAATCCATTCTGACCAATCGTTTCGGAACCAAAGTGTTGGTAATAAATGAAGATTTGCTGTTTCCGGACCGCGGTTAATTGCGGTGATCTTGATAAGTAAATCTTCAGGATCTAATTTTGCGTATTCGATAAAAACATCGAAATACCTGTTCTCGTGAAAAACGCCGGTATCAAGCAGTTCATATTCCATTTCTTCACGGCTTCGGTGGTTGTTAGTTTGTACGAGGTCAGCATAAGGAAAGGCAGTCTGCGGATATTTGTAAAGAGTTTTCATGTATGAATGTGTCGGTGTACTATCCAGATAGAAATAGTATTCCTTCACATCTTCCCCATGATTGCCTTCGCTGTTTGTTAAACCGAAATAACGTTCTTTG